>CABQHF010000021.1 GCA_902463905.1 uncultured Faecalibacterium sp.
CGCTGCGTCTGGGCACCGCCTGCGGCAGCGCAACGGCGTTCAGCCTTGGGCTTGCAACAAAGGAGAAGATCGACGAGCTGCTGGCGCAGCTTTGAACGGTGGGCAGCGTGGTGGGTGCTGTGATCCTGAGCCTGCTCAAGAAGGACCGCACCGACGCCTGATCCGCCATTTACTCCCTCCATTGGAGACTTCTTCATACAGCACAAGGCCCCCGGGAACCCGGGGGCCTTGTGTCGTTTCAGTGGCTCTCTTTACACAAAAACGGCTGCCCGGTGTGGAAAACCGGAGCAGCCGCTTTGCATGGATGAAATCTTATTTGCCGTGCTTCACGCGCTGGATCTCGCCCAGATCGTAAGGCGTGTTCTGGTAGACGTAGTAGTTCAGCCAGTTCTCGTACAGCAGGTGAGCATGGGCGCGCCAGCGGAACAGCGGAGGCTGCTCCGGGTCATCGTCCGGATAGTAGTTGACGGGCACATGGATGGGCAGGCCCTTGGTCACGTCCCGCTTGTACTCGGCATCCAGCGTGTACTTGTCGTACTCCGGGTGGCCGGTGACAAAGATTTGCCGTCCGTTCTCGGTGCTCATGAGGAAGGGCCCGGCCACATCGCTCTCGGCCAGGATGCGCAGGGCGTCGCAGGCATCCACATCGGCCCGGCGGATGCCGGTGTGGCGGCTGTGGGGCGCATAGAACACCTCGTCAAAGCCGCGCACCAGAGGGTTCGCCGGGCGGGTGACCCGGTGCTCGAACACGCCGAACATCTTTTCCGGCAGCAGCTCCTTGTGCACACCGTAGTGGTAGTACAGGCCCGCCTGGGCACCCCAGCAGACGTGCAGGGTGGAGTAGACGTTCGTCTCGCTGAAATCCATGATCTCGCACAGTTCCGGCCAGTAGTCCACCTGCTCAAAGTCCATGGTCTCCACCGGGGCACCGGTGATGATCATGCCGTCGTAGCGGTTGTTCTTCACCTCGTCAAAGGTCTTGTAGAATGCATCCAGATGGGCGGCCGACACATGGGTGGCGGCGTGGCTGGCCGTCTGCAGCAGGGTCATATGCACCTGCAGGGGGGTGTTGGCCAGCAGACGGGCGATCTGGGTCTCGGTGGCGATCTTGGTGGGCATCAGGTTCAGGATCAGGATCTCCAGCGGGCGGATGTGCTGTGCCAGTGCCCGCTCCCGGTGCATGACAAAGACGTTTTCTTCATAAAGGGCATCGTAGGCGGGCAGGGTCTTGGGGATGATCAGCGGCATAGTTCGTACTCCTAACGATTTAGAATAGCCTCCGCTGGCGCTCTGGCTGTTTCAGCGGAATATTTATTTTTATTGCAGGAACGGAAAGCCTGCGGGCTTTCCGTTCCTGCCTTTTTCACGGGAGAGGTCGTGGCGGGGAACAGCATCTCTACCCGCAGGGCCATCCGAAAACGTTTCACGGGTGGGGCTGTAATGAGAAACAGCAACTCCACCCATGAAAAACTCCGGCGTACCCTTCATCGGGAAAAAACGACCATGCAGCTGACCGGACAGGATCAGATCTTATCCAGTGCCTGTGCGATGTCGGCAATGAGGTCCTCGCTGCTTTCCAGGCCGCAGCTCATGCGTACCAGCTCAGCGGGCACACCGGCGGCCTTCAGCTGCTCATCGTTCATCTGACGGTGGGTGCTGGAAGCGGGGTTCAGGCAGCAGGTGCGGGCATCGGCCACATGGGTCTCGATGGCGGCCAGCTTCAGTTCCTTCATAAAGGTGCTGGCTGCCTCACGGCCGCCGGCCAGGCCAAAGCTGACCACGCCGCAGCTGCCGTTCGGCAGGTACTTTTCGGCCAGTGCATGGTAGGGGCTGGATTCCAGACCGCAGTAGTTGACGTAAGCCACCTTCGGGTGGGCTTCCAGGAACTTTGCCACGGCCATGCCGTTCTCGCAGTGGCGCTGCATGCGCACATGCAGGCTCTCCAGACCCAGGTTCAGCATGTAGGCGTTCATGGGGGACTGCATGGAACCAAAGTCGCGCATCAGCTGGGCCGTTGCCTTGGTGATGAAGGCACCCTCCTTGCCAAAACGCTCGGCGTAGGTGATGCCGTGGTAGCTGTCATCCGGGGTGCACAGGCCGGGGAACTTGTCGGCGTGGGCCATCCAGTCGAACTTGCCGCTGTCCACGATGGCACCGCCCAGTACGGCACCATGGCCGTCCATGTACTTGGTGGTGGAGTGGGTCACGATGTCGGCACCCCACTCGAAGGGGCGGCAGTTGACCGGGGTGGGGAAGGTGTTGTCCACGATGAGCGGCACGCCGTGGGCGTGGGCTGCCTGCGCAAACTTTTCAATGTCCAGCACGGTCAGGGCGGGGTTGGCGATGGTTTCGCCGAATACGACCTTGGTGTTGGGGCGGAACGCGGCGTTCAGCTCTTCCTCGGTGCACAGCGGGTCCACAAAGGTGGCCTCGATGCCCATCTTTTTCATGGTGACCGAGATGAGGTTGAAGGTGCCGCCGTAGATGGTGCTGGATGCCACGATGTGGTCACCGGCCTGGCAAAGGTTGAACAGGGCGAAGAAGTTGGCAGCCTGCCCGCTGGAAGTCAGCATGGCAGCGGTGCCGCCTTCCAGTTCACAGATCTTCTGGGCCACAAGGTCACAGGTGGGGTTCTGCAGGCGGGAATAGAAGTAGCCGTTGGCCTCCAGGTCAAACAGCTTGCCCATGTCCTCGCTGGTGGCGTACTTGAAGGTGGTGGACTGGATGATGGGGATCTGGCGGGGTTCGCCGTTTCCGGGCGTATAGCCGCCCTGCACGCAGATGGTATCACGATTCATACTACATACTCCTTTGCTGGGTTTGTCCATATAGCACAATTCCCCGCAGGGAGCATACAGCCTCCGGCGGGGAATTGAAACGTTAAATTTTTCCCTGCCGGGATCGTCTGGCAGTATGCAACCCTCTCAGTCACAGCTTACGCCGTGCCAGCTCCCCCCGAAGGGGTAGCTTTTTGGCTTTTTTATAAGCACTCTTTTTTATTGAGAAGGATTGCTTTTTCTTACCTGCTACAACAAGCTCGCCCTTCGGGAGAGCTGTCGCCGCAGGCGACTGAGAGGGTTCGGGTTACTTCCGCAGGCGCTTGTCGCTCCGGGTCGCCCAGAAGGTGCCCGCGCTCTGGAACACCTGCACCATGAGCACCAGCAGGATGACACACACGATCATGATGTCGGTCTGGTAGCGGTAATAGCCGTAGGACAGGGCGATCTTGCCCAGGCCGCCGCCGCCAATGACGCCGGACATGGCCGAGTAGCCCAGAATGGTGGTCAGGGCGGTGGTCATGCTGGAGATCAGGCCGGGCAGGCACTCCGGGATCATCACCTTGGTAATGATCTGGAACGGGGTGGCACCCATGCTCTGGGCAGCTTCCACCACACCTTCGTCCAGCTCGCGCAGGCTGGTCTCTACCAGACGTGCCACGAACGGGAAGGCGGCCACCACCAGCGGAACGATGGTAGCTTTGGTGCCCACCGTGGTGCCTACGATGACACGGGTGAGCGGGAATACACAGATCATCAGAATCAGGAAGGGCACACTGCGCAGAATGTTGATGACGATGTTGAGGATGTGCATCAGCCAGCCGGGCAGGGGCAGCACGCCGTCCTTGTCACCGGCCACCAGCAGCACGCCCAGCGGCAGGCCCAGCACCAGCGCAAACGCGGTGGAAAGAACCGTCACATAGAACGTTTCCCAAATGGCAAAGCCATAATCTGCAATACTCATTCGCCGGTCACCTCCTCCACGGTCACGCCGGGCTGGCTGCGCATATAGGCAGCCGCCTGCTTGGCCTGCTCCACATCGGCAGGCAGCTTGAGCAGCATGGAGCCGTAGCACTGGCCGCTCAGATCACGGGTATCGGCGCTGAGCACCGACACCAGAATGCCCTTTTCGGCGGCAAGGCTTGCCACCAGCGGCTTTGCGGTGGACGAACCGTTGAAGGTGACACGCACCACATGGTCATCCGGCGCAAAGCTGGAAAGGTCGCGGGCTGCGCTGCCGCCGTTGGGGGCGACCAGACGCTTTGCCGCAGCCGTCTTGGGGTTGGCGAAAATTTCCTGCACCGAGCCCTCTTCCATGACCACACCGCCGTCCAGGATGGCCACACTGTCGCAGATCTCTTCCACCACGCTCATCTGGTGGGTGATGACCACCACGGTGATGCCCAGCTTCTGGTTGATATCCTTGATCAGAGTCAGGATGGAATGAGTGGTGTTGGGGTCCAGCGCACTGGTGGCCTCGTCGCACAGCAGCACCTTGGGGTTGGTGGCCAGGGCGCGGGCAATGGCAATGCGCTGCTTCTGGCCGCCGGACAGTTGGGCGGGGTAAGCGTTTGCCTTGTCGGGCAGGCCCACCATCTCCAGCAGCTCTTTGGCGCGCTTTTCGGCGTCAGCCTTTTTCACACCGGCCAGCTCCATGGGAAAACAGATGTTCTTCAGGCAGCTGCGCTGCATGAGCAGGTTGAACTGCTGGAAGATCATGGTGATCTCGCGGCGGCGCTCACGCAGGGCCGCCGGAGACAGGGTCTCCATGGCGGTGCCGTCGATCACCACGCTGCCCTCGGTGGGGCGCTCCAGCAGGTTGATGCAGCGCACCAGCGTGGATTTGCCCGCACCGGACATGCCGATGATGCCGTAGATGGAACCATCCGGAATGGTCAGGTTGATGTCTTTCAGCGCGTTCACCGCGCCGTCCTTCATCTGGAAGGTCTTGGAAAGGTGTTTGATCTCGATCACAGAAAATTGCTCCTTTTAGCCCTCGATGGGTGCCAGGCTGTCCTGCTTGCCGCCGTAGATGCCCATGGGCTCCACATGGATGCCGGCAACCGTCACCAGGTGAGTGCCGTGCTCTGCATTGAAGTCATCCAGATACGGCTGATGCTGGAAGTAGTTGGTGTCAACGGTGCCGTCCTCGACCACGTTGTTGGGGATGATGTAGTCATCGTACTCCTGGATGTCCAGCGTGATGCCCTTGGCGGCCAGGATCTCCTTGCAGATCTCCAGCACCTCGCAGTGGGGAGCCGGGGTAGCGGCGCAGCTCACGGTCTCGCCGTTCAGAGCGTCGTAGTCAACGGAAGCGTCATAGCCGTCGGTGGGGTTCTCCACAACGGACACCACAGCGCCCTTGTAGTTCTCATCCATGAAGTCCTTGACCTGCTGGCTCTGCAGAGCAGCGGCCAGAGCCTTGATCTTGGGCTCCTCCTGGTTGCCGTCCTTGCAGACCAGAACGTTGACGTAAGCAGAAGAACCGTCCTCGATGGCCAGTGCATCGGTCGTGGGGTCCAGACCGGCAGAGATGGCGTAGTTGGAGTTGATGACGGCGTAGTCCTCGTCCTGCAGGACGTTGGGCACCTGAGCAGCCTCGACCTCATCGACGGTAACGTTCAGGGGGTTCTCCTCGATGTCCTTTGCGGTGGCGGTCAGGCCTGCGTCAGCCTTCAGCTTGAAGAAGCCGTTCTTCTCCAGCAGGGTCAGGGCACGGGCCTCGTTGGTGGTGTCGTTGGGCACGGCCACCTTGACCTTGTCCAGCTTGGCCACAGCGGAAGCAGCCTCAGAAGAAGCAGCGGCGCTGGAAGCGGTGGAGGATGCAGTGGAAGAAGAACCACCGCAGGCGGTCAGGGCAGCGGCAGCAGCGGCCACACCGGTAACTTTCAGAAAATCGCGACGAGTAATCATGGTAAAATCCCTCTCTATCTTTGTAAAAATTGTTGAGCGGCGGCGCGGCACAGTCCGCGCACGCCTTGTACGGAGGACGAAAAAAGCCTCCGTCCTTACACGAGCCGAACGCTCAGCAAGGACGGAGGCATAACATCTTCCGTGGTACCACCTTGGTTTACTCTGCCCTCACGGACAAAGCCTCGATGCTGCGGCAGCTTCTGCTGCTTACAGCCGGACGCTGTAACGGGCGCATCCCGTTGCAGACTTAGCACTCCTGCGCCTCGCCCACACGGCTCCGAGACCATTTTCGGCTTCCTGTTTCCTGCCCTTTTCCATCGCCCGGGCTTTCTGGTAAGGATCAATGCGAAGGCCTACTCTTCTCTTCACAGCCATTTTTGTGATATTGCATTTATAATAAACCACTCCGGCGGATTTGTCAACACCTACAACGAAGTTTTTTGGTAGGAAATTGGGCCTTCCGTCAGCCGGAGCGATGGCGCGGCGGCAGCGGGATGCTGAGCACCAGCGAGATGCCCACGGCCAGTGCCACCGCGACCTTGAAGGTGCTGATGCCGTTGGACAACGCCAGTGCGTTGTCGCCCTGAATGAAATAGTAGGCCGTGTAGTAGATGCCTGCACCCGGCACCAGCGGGAAGATGCCGGAGAGCAGGAACACGGTCACCGGGGTCTTTTGCAGGATGGCGAACACGCGGGTGAGGATGGTGAGGGGAATCACCGCCAGCAGGCTGGCCGCAGCGGTGTCCAGCCCAAGCATGACGCACAGCTCATACACGAACCAGCCCACGGCACCCACCAGCGCACAGGTGGGCAGGCTCCGGCGGGGGCAGGCGAACAGGATGGCAAAGCTCAGGGTGCCGGTGCCGGCCAGCAGGAACTGGCCCATCAGCTCCCCGATCTGGGAATTGGTGAGAGAAATCATGCGACCACCACCCCCGTGAGCAGAGAATACAGGCTCAGCACAAGGCCGGTGCCGATGGCGATGCTGGCGGCGATGAGCAGCGCGTCGATCATGCGGATGGTGCCGGACAGGTAGTCGCCGTGCACGAAGTCGCGGATGCCCATGGTGAAGGCGATGCCGGGGGTCAGGATCATCAGCGCACCGATGATGGCATGGCTGGCCGAGGTATGCAGCGCCTGACACAGCAGGATGCACACCAGTGTGATGAGGGACGCGGTGGTGATCTTCTGGAAGCCGCCGGGCAGGCTGTACCGCCCGCACAGCAGCAGGTAGCCGCTGGCCGCCAGACCGGCCACGGCGGCAGCGATGGCGCTGCGCAGGTCTCCGCCAAAGATCATGGCAAAGCTGAACGCGCCGCCCATGCCGCTGACCAGCTGCACCCAGTCCTTGGGGAAGGGGATGCGCTGGGCGGCCGCCAGACGGTACTCGGCCTCCCCCAGCGACATATTGGTCTCGGCGATCTCGCGGGAAAGGGCGTTCACCGCCGCCACCCGGCCCAGATGGGTGGTGCGCACCGGCACGTTGCGCACTTCGCTGATCTCTGCGGTGCCGGCGCTGGCAAAAATGCCGTTGGTCAGTACATAAACATGGAACTCCCGCAGGTGGAAGGAGCGTGCCATGATCTCCATGGTCTGCTCCACCCGGAACACTTCCGCACCGTTCTCCAACAGGGTCTGCCCGGCCGCCATGATAAAGTCCATGATGCGGCGGCGCAGTTCTTCGTCGGGATAAGCCTCTCTGCCCTTCATTGCCCGGCCTCCTTGAAAAAATAATATCGTCTTATTCTAACATGCGCGTGCCCGGCGCACAAGAGCAAAAAAGAAGAGCGGGGAAAACGCCCCGCCCTCCGGAAACCGCATCAGATATAGTCCGAAATATAAGGGATCTTGTGGAACAGCACATCATCCAGCCGCTCCACGGCATCCTCCCGGCCTTCGATGCGCTCCAGTTCAAACAGACGCTCGGCAGTCTTGTAGCCCAGCAACAGGGTGGAAAGGGTGCCGATGCCCATTTTCAGGTGGTACTCGGCGGGGGCGTCGGTCAGGGCGCAGCCGCCGTCCGCAAAGCGGATGCGGAAGGTGCGGTCGTTCCAGGGCAGGAGGTTGTCCTCGATCTCCAGTTCGATGCACAGTTCGCCGCCGTCCGGGTCGCAGGGGTAATCCGCCAGAAAGCTGGCCACATCCACGATACGGCCCATGGCGTAGGGGCGGATGGTCTCCTTGATGTCGCCGTCGTCCATCTCAAAGGCGATGGGCTCGCTGAAGTAGGTGTTGCCGTGCACCTCGTCGATCATGGAGTCGTGGGCGTGGATGTATTCCCACAGGCCCTTCTGTGCCTCGCGGTTCAGATAGATCATTTCCTTAATATGCATGATGTCGTTCTTGATCAGGTACACCATGTAGCCGCAGGGCTTGTCCTTCACATTATAATAGACGGCAACGTTGGTGTCGTCCTCATCCCAGCGCCAGTATTCCTCCCAGGCCAGTGCATTGCGGAACAGGCATCCGTGGGTGATGGAGGCAAAGTGGGAGTGCAGCTCGTGGAACTCGGTGTTGTCCCAGGCGACACGCCGCACATAGCCGGGTGCCGATACCTTGGTGGGGATCTGCCGGTCCTTGATGTTGTAAGAGATCTTATTGGAGATGATCTCCCACCCCAAATGATGGTACAGCGGGATGGAGTAGGGGTAGAGCAGTGCAAAACTCTTGCCCTCCCGGTGCATCTGGGTCAGCCCCTGGATCATGAGCCGCTTCATGATGCCGTTGCCGGTGTACTCCGGGTAGGTGCACACGCTGGTCACGAAGCCCACATGGTATACGGCATCGTAGATGTTCATTTTCAGCGGGTAGACCGCGAACTGCGAGACAAGGTTCTCCCCGTCAAAGCAGCCCAGCACATCGGCGCGCTCCAGCACGGGGAACTTGGACTGTTTGATCTCGTCATCCTTCCAGCCGGTGGCGGTCAGCTCGTCCTCGGTGACCTGGAAGGTGTAGCGCAGCAGGGCATTGTACTGGTCCAGATCATCGGTCTCCAGATAACGATAAGTATAATTTTCGGCAGGATTCATGCAAAACTTCCTCTCTGTAAGGTGACTGGTTGCCGAACAAAACCATTATACACCAGCCATATAAAACCGGGCAAGAACCATTTCCACAAAATTCTGCGGCCTGCAGCCCGCCAAACCGCCGCATTTGCCGGAAAAACTGCCCTGCTGTGTATTTTACATTGCACCTGCTTTTTGAGTGTGGTATACTATGCCTGTTATGGAAAAATGCCGGTGCGGTGTGCCGGCACAGCGATAAGGAAAAGGAAACGAATGATGAAAATTGGATTTGACAACGACAAATATCTTGCGATGCAGTCCGAGCATATCCGGGAGCGCATCAAGAAGTTCGACAACAAGCTCTATCTGGAGTTCGGCGGCAAGCTGTTCGACGACTACCACGCCTCCCGCGTGCTGCCGGGCTTTCAGCCGGACAGCAAGCTGCAGATGCTGCTGCAGCTGAAGGATCAGGCGGAGATTGTCATCGTCATCAGCGCCGAGGACATCGTGAGCAACAAGATCCGCGGGGACTATGGCATCACCTATGATCTGGATGTGCTGCGCCTGATCGATGCCTTCCAGGGCGTGGGCCTGTATGTGGGCAGTGTCTGCGTGACCAAGTACACCGCCGCCCCGGAGGTGGAAGCCTTTGAAAAGCGCCTCAACAGCCTGGGCATCCGCACCTTCCGCCACTACAAGATCGCCGGTTACCCCAACGATGTGGCGCATATCGTCAGCGACGAGGGCTATGGCCGCAACGACTACATCGAGACCGAACGCCCGCTGGTGGTCATCACGGCCCCCGGCCCCGGCAGCGGCAAGATGGCCACCTGCCTGTCCCAGCTGTACCACGAGTACAAGCGGGGCGTCAAGGCCGGTTATGCCAAGTTCGAGACCTTCCCCATCTGGAACATCCCGCTCAAGCACCCGGTGAACCTGGCCTACGAGGCCGCCACCGCCGACCTGAACGATGTGAACATGATCGACCCCTTCCATCTGGAAGCCTACGGCGTGACCACCGTCAACTACAACCGCGACATCGAAATCTTCCCGGTGGTGAACGCCATGTTCGAGCTGATCGCCGGCCAGAGCCCCTACAAGAGCCCCACGGATATGGGCGTGAACATGGCAGGCAACTGCATCGTGGATGACGAAGTCTGCCGCGAGGCCTCTCGCAAGGAGATCGTGCGCCGCTACTTCAAGTGCCTGTGCCAGCAGAAGATCACCGGCACCGTGCAGGAGACCGAGCGCTACAAGCTGGAGCTGCTGATGAATCAGGCCGGCCTGAGCGTCGGCGGCCGTGCTGTGGAGCAGCAGGCCCACGCCCGCAGCGAGGCCACCGGCGGCGCGCCTGCAACTGCCATCGAGCTGAGCGACGGCACCGTGATCACCGGCAAGACCGGCCCCCTGCTGGGCGCGACGGCCAGTGCCCTGATCAACGCCCTCAAGGCGCTGGCAGGCATCCCCCAGGAGACGGACCTCATCAGTGCCGCCTCCATCGAGCCCATCCAGACCCTCAAGACCAACTATCTGGGCGGCAGGAACCCCCGTCTGCACACCGATGAGATCTTGATCGCTCTGTCCAGCAGCGCCGCCACCAACGAGCTGGCAGCGGCTGCCCTGCACCAGCTGCCCAACCTCAAGGGCTGCGACGTGCACTCCACCGTGCTGCTGTCCGGCGTGGACACCAGCACCCTGAACCGTCTGGGCATGTACCTCACCTGCGACCCTGTTTACGAGGAAGAGGATCGCAAGTATCACAAGCAGTAAAGAATCAGACCTGTGAAGGGCTGCTGCTCTCCCATATGATATGCTCCCCATAGAGTAGACACTCGAAATAACAAAAATTCGAGACTACACTATGGGGAGCATTATTATGTCAAAACGGACACCAGAAGAGATCATCCAATCCGTGGAGCGATACCAACAAAGAGAAACAAGTCAGGGAGCAGAAGCGAAACGGTTAGGAGTAAGCCAACAGTCATTTCAGGATTGGATTAGAAAATATGAAACCTTTGGAGAAAAAGTGTTTCGGCGTACAGAGAAACGACGATATTCAAAGGAGCTGAAACTATCTGCTGTACAAGCCTACCTTGACGGAGAAGAAAGTCAGGCAGCAATCTGTAAAAAGTACGCTCGATCTACGCTGAACACAACGGAGCCTATGGCTACCGCCGAATTGCGGACGAGTACAATGCTGCCCATGAAAAACAGTACAACCTGAAACGGTTTTATCGGTTGGTGCATATTGTCGGCCTGCTTGCTGTCATCCGCAGAAAGCGTCCTGCTTATCAGAGATCCACCCCCGATACCAACGGCGTCAGCATCGTCTAAATTGCCCCGCACCTATGGACTACCGCAGCTTGCTGGATGCTGCATAAAAGAAAACCAGGACCTCATATCGGAGATCCTGGAGAAAACTTTTTGTTTTTTCATCTGTCTACTTGACAGGGAGCGGTTCATTTTTTCTCTTTTATCGGTTCATCTGCTGCAGGATCTTTGCAATCTCGCTGGTGGTGTAGCCTTCCTTCTGCAGGGCACTTGCAATGGACGTGTCACTCTTGCCCCGGCTGCGCAGCAGTGCCGCCGTGAAGGGCACGACGCTGCTGCCGTTCAGCGCGTTCGTCCGGGTAGTGCTGGTCGTTCCGGCAGCAGCCTTTTCCGATCTGCCGCCGTTCTTTGCGGCGGCGTTGTTCGCCGCGCGGCTGGCCTTGGCCTGTGCATTGGACTGCTTGAGCGCCCATTCGCCCTTGGCAATGTTCAGCTTTTCCGAGGTGACACTGTTGTTGAACGCCTGCTGTTTCAGCGCATCCTGATAGGCGCGCTCGCTGGCTTCGTTCTCATAGCGCTGCTGGGTCAGGCTGTCCTGCCGCTGCTTTTCCTGCATCTGCTGGTTCCACGCCGTGTCGGCCCGGTCTGCCTCGTAGGCACGGTTGCCCGACACGATGTTGTATCCAGTGTTCAGCAGGCTGCCCGCCAGCGAACCAATGCCGGTGGTGCCGCTGATGGCCAGCTGGATCGCGTCCCCGATGACACCCAACACGGTCATGATGCCGTTGAACGCCTGCTGGCGACGGCTGGCCTGTGCCTGTTCCTGGGCCGTGTAGTAACCGTGCAGCGTGTCCAGCCGGCTCAGATAATCCTGATACTGGCCGTAATCCTGGGCATAGGCGTTGTTGTAGTCCTCGCCCTTCTGCTGCAGCTGGGTGTAGTAATCCGAGAGCTGCCGGTCATACTGCTCCTGCGCACTCTGCTCCTGCGTGTTCAGCTGATCCAGCTGCGACACCAGATCCTCGCCGCCGCTGGTGTAGGTATCCAGCGCCAGACTGTACAGGCTGGGAATGGCGTCGTTCAGCGCACCGATCTGCTGCTGGTAGGCCTGCTGTGCCGCGCTGGCGGCGTAGCTGGAGCCGTAGCCGCCGGTCAGGGCGGCAGCCTGTGCGGCAGCATCGGCACTGGCGTTGTGGGCGTTCTGGGTGTACTGCTGGGCGTACTGCCGGTACAGCGGGTCCTGCGTATAGCTGTAGGCAAAATTCTCCCGTGCCAGCAGACGGTCCAGCACCTCATTGATGCGGTCCTGGTAGCTGCTCTGGTACGCCTCCGGGCGCTTGTCCTGCCACTCCTTCAGCGCGTTTGCGGCGTTGGTCACGCTCTGGCCGGGGCGGTAACCGGCCCCTGCCATGGCCTCTTCCACCTGCTGTCGGTTTTCCAGGCCGCTGGTGTCATAGCCGCTCTGCGCCTCCGGCGCTGCCAGCTCTTCCTCTTTCTTTTTGGTCGCCATGCTCTTCTCCTTTCTTTTACAACGAATTCAACCGGGCGCGCAGCTCCTCCGACAGGTTTTCCACGTCCAGATTGGTCAGTACATACTGCAGTTGTTCCTGCATCTGGTACAGGTAGCTGCGCAGCGCTCTTGCGTCCTCCGGGTCCATGTTTTCGCTCAACTTCGGCAGACCCAGCCGGTTCAGACCGTTCACACTTGCCATGTTGCTTCCTCCTGTTCTTCCACAAGGCCGCCTTTGGCCGCGGCCAGATTCTTCGCCAGACTGCGCAGGGTAATCTGCCCTTTGCCCCGCAGGCGCAGCCGCAGGGTGCTGTGCCGCCGGGGCACCAGCGGCAGGTCATAGCTGCGGCGGGCCTCCCGGGCGGTCAGGCTTGCCACTGTCTCCCATGGGCCGCCGTCGTAGCTCAGCGCTACCTCCACCGTGCTGGCACAGGCCGCGTCCAGCCGCAGCGTCAGCCGCGACAGATACCGCTGCTCGGCCCCGTCCTGCCCGATGTCGCCGGTGACCAGCTCGAACGGCACCTGCTGCTCCACGTCCTCGGCGCTCTGCCAGTCACTCTCCCGGCTGGGGTCAGCGGCCCACAGCGCATGCCCGTCCCACAGGTACAGCTGACCGCCGGTGCTGGCCATCTCATAGGAACACACATCCTCTTCATGCCAGAGTCCCCGTTCGGTGTCGTACACCAGCAGCCGGGCCTGCGTACCGGCAGCGCGGGAAATGTGCAGGTAATACCGGCCGTCCAGTGCACCGCCCACAGCGCTCTGCACGTTGGCCAGCCGCCCGGCATCCAGCACTGCCGACACCTTGGTGGGGATGCTGCCATCCCACGCCATCACGCCGTCCGGCGAGAGATAATACAGCGTCTCGTTCAGCACACACAGACTGCGGGCCGCATTTTTGGCCACGCCCCGGCAGCGCAGGGAGGTGAGCTGAAAATCCGAGGGCTTTGTGCCGCACAGCTTGTGCAGGGTGTTCTCCTTGAAGAACAACGCGTAGCCCATGCAGGTGGCAGCGCCGGTAAAGGCACCGTCGCTGCCCACCGTCACCGCATAGCTGTCCGCCGCAATGCCCTGGTAGGAGAACCAGTTGGTAGGGTCGCCCAGCTTGCAGGCGTAGATCACATTTTCCCGGCTGCTGCAGCCCCACACCCGGTTGTCGCACTCGGTCACGAAGTCCAGATCCGGCACCCGGCGCTCCAGCTGCACGGTCTGTTCCACCGCGATGCTGCGGGTCTGGCTGCCGTCCAGGCTGGTCCACTGGGCCGCATCGGTCCCCTGCACCAGTGTGCCGTAAAAATAGTCGCCCGCCGGGTCGGCACGCACGCACAGGCTGTTCTCCGTGACGGCATACACCACGCAGTCCCCGTCCAGTGCTTTCCACTGTCCGGCCTGCTTTGCCGCCGTGCCCTGCACGGTCACCGTGTCCCACTGGCAGAATTTTTCCTGTGCACCGGCCGCCGTGATGCGGCAATAGTCCAGCGGCAGCGCCGTCCAGTTGCCGGACGCCGCGCTGTACACTTCCAATGTTCCATCGTACCGCCAGGGGTGCTCTTCGTCCTCCACCTTCAGGAAGATCTGCCCGTCCGCCGGGCTTTCCGGCTCTTCCCGGCCCACGCCTGTGGGCGTGTAGGTCCTGCCCTCCGCATCGCAGGGAGCAAACTCCACGCTCTGGCCCTCCGCTTTCCAGCAGGCTCCCAGCGCCGAAACGCTGCCGTCTGCCGTCTCAAAGGCGACCTTGTCCGGAAAGATCAAAATTTTCGTACCAAGACCCACCAGCGCCTTTTTGCTGTCGGCCACCGCATCGGTGCAGGTCACGGTCTCCCCGCCGTCGTCCGGAGTGTACACCAGGTCTTTCCCGCAGACGGTCAGCAGCCCGTTCAGGTGGTACATCCCGTTCAGGCCGGTGAGGGTCCGCAGTTTCCGGCGGGGCTTGCGGGTGCTCAGCGCCGGGAAATCCCGGGACGAAAAATTGATCCCCGCACTGTACTCTGCCTCGGAGCAGCCGTAGCCCTCGTTCAGGCCCCCGAAGGCCCGCAGCAGGGTGCGGCTGTTCTGGACTCTGGTCCGGTTCGCCAGAACCATCTTATCCCTCCTTTCACCACTGCCAGCGGGTGCAGGCCCGCGGCGGATAGGCCCGGCGCAGCCAGGCCGCAAGCTCTGCCAGAATGCCATTGTACTGTGCCTGCTCCCCGGCGTAACGGTCGGTCTCGCCCAGTGCGGCATCGGTCATGGCGCACAGGTAGTGCGGATACAGCGCATCGAAGGGTGCCGGGGCCAGCAGAACGTCCTCATCCTGCAATCCGTCCTCCCAGGCAAGGTCTGCTCCCACGGCATCAAAAACATCGGTGCTGCTGGCTTTGAAAAAGCGCTCCCGCAGCATACCGTCCGCTTCCCGCAGCCATTCCTGCCGGGTGCGTGCGGTCACGCGGCTGCCGGGCCGCAGCTCCTCGGCGCGTTCCAGCGCCTGTCCTACTGTCATCGTTCCACGCTCCTTTTTCTGAAAAAGCCCGGCGGGGCATCTCCCTGCCGGGCTGCTGTTCCTTCCGGTTACTGTGCTGCATTCTCCGCCGCCGCAATGCGGGCAGCGGTGCGCTCGTCCTGCATCTGGCTGTGTTCCAGCACCTCCGCCACCTCAGGCGGCACTTCTACCTCCACGCCGCGGCGGATCTTGTAGTTCACGCCGTTCACGCTGACAAAGAGATCGCCCTTATAGCGGCTGTTATCCTTGAACAGCCGGATGCGCACATTCTTTGCTTCTGCCATCTTCCGCACCTCCTCAGTTTGCGGCAGCGTTGGCCGAGTAGCTGGACACGCTCTCGATGCGCACCATGTACTGCTCCACCAGACGCTCGG
>CABQHF010000022.1 GCA_902463905.1 uncultured Faecalibacterium sp.
CCGATTAGAACCTGAATCTAACGCGTCTGCCAATTCCGCCATATCCGCATATTCTATTTTGTTCGTGAGCCGTGTTGATCGGAACGATAGTTATTATACCAGATAAAACAGAAATGTCAACACCTGTTTTCGAAATTTTCTGACAAATTTTGAAGCGGAATTTGTTGCAGTCCGTACAGCGGCTGTGGGGCGAAAAATTCATCAAAATGTGGTACAATAAAAATCACGCGGCGGGGCGTTCCCGTACAAATGAAAAAACGAGGGAAATACTTATGGCAAATGGGATCATTTTTCTGGTCGGTGCACTGATCATGTTTTACATGGCGCTGCGCAGTGTGCGGCAGCGGCGCAGCCTCTGCACGAACGGCGAAAAAGTGGAAGCACGCATCACCGGCACGGTGCAGAGCCGGGATGGCACAGCCTATGTGCTGGAGTTCAACACGGCAGGGGGCGGCCACCGGCTGCAGTACCCCAAGCCCTCCCGCAGCAAGAACTTTGTCGAGGGCAGTGTGGTGACTCTGTACTATGACCCGGAAAACCCGGAGAAGATGTATGTGGACGGCGACAAATCGGTGCTGGGCGCAGAAGCCCTGTACGCGGGCATCGGCGTGGCACTGCTGCTGTTGATGTTCGCACTGCTGTAAGGGGAGGAAGATCATATGAAACTGGAACACTTTGGCATGGCTGAGCCGGGCGACTGTCGGCTGGTATTTACGGCGGACGCAGCGGAACTGGAGCGGGCCGTTGCAGCGGAGCAGGCCGCGCCGGATGCCCCGCAGGAAGAGGAAGACCTGCTGACGGCGGCGGTGAACCGCACCATTCTGGAGGGCTTTTCTGTACTGTATGAACAGATCGTGGCAGAGTATGGCATCACCCCGGTGACGGACCCGGATTTTGAGCTGTTGGCCGTGAACCGGGCCGAGGGGTTCCGGGCCGGGGCACAGTTCTACGCGCTGCCGCCGCTGACGCTGGGCCGGTACACCGGCTTTGTGCAGGCGGTGGAGCCCCACCCCATCCGGCAGCTGACCATTGAAATGGAGATCAACCGGCACCACGGCGACGAAGAGCGCGCAGCGGATGCCGCCGGAAAGGCCGCTTTGCGCCAGCAGGTGGCGCGGGAGATCTACGCCCAGCGCTGCGTACAGGCAAAGGCCCGTGCGGAAAAGGAAGTCATCTGGCAGCTGGGGGACGAGGTCACCGGCATACTGCCGAAGCAATTGGTGGCCGGCAATTACTTTGCCGAGCAGCGGCAGTTCAACCTGAGCCTGCAGGCCAACGGCATCAACTTTGACCAGTTCCTCAAGGTACGGGGGCAGACGGTGGAAGAATTCCGGGTCTGGCTGCACGCCCAGGCAGAACGCAAGCTGCGCAGCTGGCTGGGTCTGCTGCTGGTGGCGGAAAAGGAACATCTGCAGCCCACGGAGGCCGAAGTGACCGCGGCTCTGACCGACTGGAACGAGAAACTGGACGGGGAGCACACCTTCCCGGCCAACGATGCCCGCAAGGTGCGCCAGCGCCTGGCACGGGCCAAGGCAACGGTCTTTGTGCTGGAACGCTCCACCCTGACCCCGCCCCCGGCGGAGCCGGTGGTGCAGGCACTGGCAAAGGGCTGAAACTGAGAGGAAAAGCAGCATGAAATATCACAAGGAAGTGACCCTGAAAAACGGAAAAACCTGCCTGCTCCGCAACGGAGACCGTGCGGACGGCAGACAGGTTTTTGAAGTGTTCGATCAGACCCATGCGGAAACGGACTACCTGCTGAGCTACCCGGATGAGAACAGCTTTAATGCCGAGCAGGAAGCCGATTTTCTGGCAGAAAAGACCACCAGCCCCAACGAGATCGAGATCTGCGCCGTTGTGGACGGCCGCATCGTGGGCACGGCAGGCATCGAAGCCGTGGGCAACAAGGATAAAGTGAAGCACCGGGCGGAGCTGGGCATTGCCATCGAGAAGGCGTCCTGGGGCCTTGGCATCGGCAAGGCGCTGATGGAAGCCTGCATCGACTGCGCCCGGCAGGCGGGCTATGCCCAGCTGGAACTGGATGTGGTGGCGGAAAACACTGCGGCCCTTACATTATATAAAAAAATGGGCTTTGTGGAGTTCGGCCGCAACCCCAAAGGGTTCTGCTCCCGGTCCATCGGCTGGCAGGAACTGGTGTATATGCGGCTGGAGCTGTAAGCGGCACAGGTCAGACTTCTTCCAGATGCAGCACACCGGCCTGCCCCAGACGCTTGCGCAGCAGGGCACCCACCACGCAGGACACCACGATCTTGGCCAGATCCAGCGCGATGAAGGGGTACACGCACACAGCCAGTGCATAGCTCAGGTCGCACTGCATCTGGAACACGAACCATGCGGTGCCCAGCACATAGCAGGCGGCGTCGCCCAGCACCAGACCGACGGCGGAGACCACCGGCTGGCCGTGGCTCTTTTCAATGAACAGGCCGCCGATGAAGGCCAGCAGCAGATAACCCACCAGATAACCGCCGGTGGGGCCTGCCACCTTGGCCAGACCGGCACCGTAGCCGGAGAACACCGGCACGCCGATGAGGCCGATGACCAGATAGATGGCCACGCTCAGAGTGCCGAACTTGGGGCCAAGCAGCCAGGCGGTCAGGCAGATGACGAAGTTTGCCAGTGAAATGGGAACGGCTCCGATGGGCACGGTCAGCGGGCCGAGCACGCACATCACGGCGGCCATCACAGCGGTGACGGCCATCTGGTAAGTGGTAATTTTTTGATTTTTCATGATAAAATTCCCCTCTGTAAATATTTGCAAGGCGTTTATGTGCAAAAGTATAGCCGGTAGACCGGAAGATGGTCAACAGGAAAGTTTGTACAGGGTTTACAATCAAGCCGGAAGAGGGGAGACGGAAAGGAGACTGTATGGGCGGAGGACACGTTTCACGGCCGGACTTCAGCATGGCACAGCCGGATCCGGCGCATCCGCTGACCGAGTTCTATCTGCTGGTGCAGCAGGCACTGGACAAGGCGGGCTGTTTTGCGCTGCCGGCCCTGTATGCCAGCCTGCAGGCACCGGCGCACCGGATTTACCCGGAGGAAGCGCGGGAGTATCTGCGCCTTGCACCGGAGGCAGGGGAGGGCTTTACACGTTTACAGGCGGAAGGGCAGATGCAGGTGCTGTACAGCAGCCTGCAGGTGGCGGCCGATGGTGCCCCGGCGGCGCTGCTGCTCACCGAGGAGTGCACCCGCAATGTGACGGCGCTGCAGCTGTTGCCGCCCTTTGTGTGGGAAGATCCGCTGCCGCCGCTGCCGGATGTCCCGGCGGCGCTCACTTTGCAGCTGACGTTGCGGGATGTGGAGGCCATCGACACCGACCCGGCAGCACTGGGGCAGCATCTGGTGAGCAGCCCGGCGGGCAAGTGCTGGCTGACCCACCCCAAGGCCGAGACCTTTTTGGCAGAGCGGGTGGCGCTGCTGCAGCGGGTCTACCGCCGCTGACCGGCCGGAAAAAAGAATGAAGCAGCGAGGGAACTGCCGCAGACGCGGCGGCTCCCTCTTTTGTTTTGCAGGGGTTCATGGTATACTAAAACCGATACGCCGCTGCGGCGGGGTGAAAAAAGTTTTGTTGCACGTTTGTGAATGATACGCAATAATTGGGACTGCTCAACCGTTTCTTGAGTGAAATGTCCCCGTGGAAAGTATTTCCACCGTGCCCGTTGAGGGCGTCAAAGGAGAGTTTGAACAATGGGACAGCTGACCAAAAACGAAGTGTTCGCGCTGGCGGTGCAGCGATACAGCGACGCCGTTTACCGCGCGGCCGTGCACAATTGCCGATGCACGGCCGATGCCGAGGATGTGGTGCAGGATGTATTTGAAAAGCTCCTGCATTACGAGGGCTGCTTTGAGAGTGAGGAGCATCTCAAGGCGTGGCTGCTGCGGGTGGCCATCAACCGCTGCCGGGACCTGACCCGTGCGGCGCACCAGAAGGATACCGAACTGGACGAGAACCTGCCCGCACCGGAACAGATGGAGGACGGCAGTGTGCTGGATGCAGTGAAGGCCCTGCCGGAGAATTACCGCAACGCCATTTACTTACACTATTATGAAGGGTACACCACGGCGGAGATCGGCCGGATGCTGAAGGTGCCCACCAACACGGTGTTGAGCTGGCTGCGGCGGGCGAGGGCACAGTTACAGACGATGCTGAAGGAGGAGATCGAAGATGAGGTGGTATGAGTACAAGATGGAGACGGATGACCTCCACGCCCCGGAAGATCTGAAGGCAAAGCTGCTGGCCATGGCCGACACCCTGCCCGAAGAGGAAAAGAACCGCCCGATGATGTCGGCGCAGGCAGACAACACGGCTGTCGTGCGCCCGCAGGAACTGCCCAAAAAGGCAAAGCTCATCCATTTCCCTGCAAAGCCGGTGGGTGCTCTGGCCGCCTGTCTGGCCGTGTGTGTGGTGGGCTACAACGTGCTGGGCACCGGAATGCTGGACATCGGTGCAAAGAGTAGCAACATGGCTCTGTATTCGGCCAATAGTTCCGCAGCTTCCACCGCAGGTGGCTTTACCACCCAGCAGGCCATGCTGGACGCTACCCCGGAGGCTGTCACCTATGACCTGGACCAGGCAGCTGTTCTTTCTGAGAACGACGCTGCTGCCGCCGAGGACCGGCAGGCCAGCACCAGCCCCAAGATCATCTACACCACCAACCTCTCGCTGGAAAGCAAAGACTATGATGCTGCCCGTGCAGCACTGGATGCTGCCCTGAGCGATGCCGGCGGGTATCTGGAATCCAGCAGCGAATATTCAGACGTCGGGTCCAGCCGCAGCGTGAACCTGACCTTCCGTGTGCCGGAAGAAAACTACCAGAGCTTTCTGGACGCCGTGGCCCAGGCGGGCAATGTGACCTACAAGAGCCAGCAGGCCGACGATGTGACCACCCAGTACATGGACGTGGAAACGCGGCTGGCCAATCTGGAAGCCCAGCGCACCCGTCTGCAGGAGCTGCAGGCCCAGGCCGACAATCTGTCCGACCTGCTGCAGATCGAGACCAGCCTGACCGACGTGCAGTCCCAGATCGAGAGCTGGCAGAGCCAGCTGGACTGGTACAGCAATCAGGTGCAGCAGTGCACCGTGTACGTCAACCTGAGCGAGGTGCAGAACTACACCCCCACCGATGAGAGCTTCCTGGGCAGCGTCGGTGCAGCCTTTGCACAGGGCTGGTCCAATTTTGTAAACGGCCTGCAGCAGCTGGCCGTCTGGCTGGCCGGTGCCTGGCCGGTGGTGCTGGTGGTCGCGGCCGCCGCCGCAGGCTTTGCCGTCTGGCGCAAAAAGCGGAAGAAGTAAGGGCGGCAAGCCCCTCCTGCACAAAATTCAAAATTTTTGGAAAAAGGGGTTGACATTGTTCCCGCCCTGTGGTATTATACTTGAGCAGTCAGCGAACAGCTGATGAGCGAAAAGTAAATATCGCGGGGTGGAGCAGTCTGGTAGCTCGTCGGGCTCATAACCCGAAGGTCGTTGGTTCAAATCCGGCCCCCGCAACCACCAAGCGTTCTGAGATTTCTCAGAACGCTTTTTTGTTGTGTTTTACGGCAAAAGGATCCTCCGGTCCACGCTGCAGGCGGACCGGGGGATCCTTTTGCCTTATACTTATAAATGTTCTGCCAGTTCAAACATGGCGCGCACGCTGGCGCGGCTGCGCTCCCGGCGGGAAATGAGCAGGAAGCTGAAGTTCCACTGCGGGCCGTCGATGGGCACACTGCACAGGTCCGGGCGCAGGTATTTGGGCGCGGAAGAGGGCAGCAGCCCGATGCCCACCCCGGCACTGGCCAGCAGGAACAGCTCCTCCAGCGTCCGGGTGTGAAGGACCGAGTTTCCTTTCAGACCCAGCTGATTGTAGTACTGGCGCAGCAGCTCCTCGGTGTTGCCCCGGGGGTCCTCTTGAGTCAGGATCAGCGTTTCGCCCTGCAGCTGCTGCGGAGCGATCTTTTCCGCTCCGGCAAGGGGGTGGCCGGTCGGCAGCAGCCAGGTGGCGTGCACCTGCTGCAGGATGATGCTGTCCAGCCCCTCCAGATCGGGCAGGTCAAAATCCATGGCGACCAGCAGGTCGATCTTCCGGTCCACCAGCTGGCTGACCAGCTGCTGCCGGGAGTCGGCCACGGTGGAAAGCTGCACTTCCGGGTGCAGGCTGTGGTACTGACGGAGCAATTGGGAGATGGCGTGCTGCTCCAGGATGGTGGGGATGCCCAGGGTCAGGTGGGTCTGCTGCTCCTGGGCGATGGTCTGGGTCCGGGTCACGACCTCTTCCAGCCGGGCCGTGATCTCGTTGACCTGCTGGAAGAAATACTCCCCGGCCAGCGTCAGCTTGACATGGGCGGTGTCGCGCTCCAGCAGGATGACGTGCAGTTCCTCTTCTAGGGCGCTGATCTGGCGGCTGATGGCTGTCTGGGACACAAAGCAGGCCCGCGCCGCCTTGGTAAAGCTGCCGGAGCGGGCTACCCGCTGAAAGTACATGATCTGCTGCAATGTCATACGCTTTTTCTCCTGCCTGCATCAAAAATTGTGGAACCTTGCCAAGAGTATAACAAATTTCTTGTGCAAACTCAACCACCTTATGCGTTTAAGTTATAAGCGGGCAAATTATTGGTATTTCAAATCTTTGCCGAAACCTGTTAAACTTGTAACAAGAGCGCCGGGCCTACACAAGACCGGTGCAAAAGAAGAAAAGAGGTAACCAAATGAAGAGCAAGATCTCTCGCCGCAGCTTCCTGCGCAACATTGCTGCCGCTGGCAGCGGTGCCGCTGCGCTGGGTCTGCTGGCAGGCTGCAGTTCCAGCAGCACCGCCGCATCCTCCGGCAGCACCGCAGCTGCCGAGGACAAGTACACCCCGGGCACCTATTCTGCCTCCAAGACCATCTCCTACTCCGAGATCGGTGTCTCCATGACCTTTGATGCCAACAGCATCACCGCCTGCGAGATCACTTCCTCCGGTGCACAGGACCTGTTGACCGACGACAAAAAGACTGCCATGGCCAAGGCCATCGTAGAGGGCCAGAGCGCCGATATGGACGCTGTGACCAGCTGCACGCTGGTGGCCTCCGTGGGCGCCATCCAGGAGTGCGTAGCCGACTGTATCGCACAGGCCACCGGCACCGAGGTGGAAAAGCCTGAGACGACCGAAGTGACCGGCCGCGTGCCCGGCTACTGCGGCCCCGGCGACTGGCTGGGCGAGGCTCCGGCCGACCCCGACAAGTATGAGGAGGCCGGTACCTATGATGTGATCGTTGTGGGCGGCGGCCATGCCGGCGTCGGCGCAGCCTTTGGTGCTGTGGATGAGGGCGCTACCGTGGCGGTCATTGAAAAGCAGCCCTGGGGCAACTTTGTGGACCTGGACGGCACCGGCACCAACATGGGCGGCTGGTACGGCGAGGACATCGGCCACGTCAACTCCAAGCTGCTGATCGAGCGCGGCTATGGCCCCTATGACACCGGTGCCATCACTTCCGAGTTCTGCAAGCGTGCCGCAGGCCGTGTGAACCCCGAGATCATCAAGAACTTCGTGCAGTATTCCGGCCAGATGTTCGACCGCTACGAGGAGATCTACGACTCCTATGAGGAAGAGCGCAAGGCCAACGACAGCGATGTGTATCTGGCCGATACCGCTGTCATCGTGCCCAAGGCTGCCGGCGACGGCAAGACCGGCGACCAGTGGGTGGACGGCGAGCCTGCAGGCGGTGCCGGTCACTACGACATGAGCGATATGTTCCAGTACCCGCTGTGCAACACCCAGGCAGCTTACGGCCAGCAGAAGGCCAGCTACCCCATCAGCTGTGGCGGCTACCTGACCTGGCCCTGCAACGCCCAGTTCTACGGCTATCAGGGCAACAACATCGAGTACATCCACAAGTACATCGTCAAGTATGTGCAGGAGACCCCCAACTGTGCCTGGGACTTTGAGCGCGAGGGCATCAAGCTCATCCAGGACGACAGCGGCAAGGTCACCGGCGTGTACGCCAAGGGCGCAGACGGCACCTACTACCGCTATAACTGCAACAAGGGCGTCATCCTGTGCGCAGGCGACTTCATCGGCAACCCCGAGATGTGCTGGGCTCTGCTGAACGAGGGCATGGAGTGGGCTGAGCGCAGCGGCGCGACCGCTGACAGCTGGGCCTCTGCAGGCACCCGCAACGGCCAGGGCCACAAGATGGCCTGCTGGGCAGGCGGCATGATCGAGCCCACCCCCCGTGGCTGGATGGCCATCGGCGGCGGCGCTTCCGGCCCCTGGGGCACCGCTCCCATGCTGATGCTGAACAGCCGCGGCAAGCGCTTCATGAACGAGGGCGCCATTGCGCAGATGCAGGCCACCTGCCTGCGTCAGCCCGCCGGTCTGGCCTGCTACGTCACCGACGCCAACTGGGCCAAGACCCTGAAGGCTGCTCCGCTGGACCACGGCGCACCCAACTTTGGCATGCAGGACTACTGGGATAAGATCGAGCAGGACATGAACAACACCGTGTCCGGTCAGGCCAACACCATCACCATTGCAAACCTGGCCGAGCGCACCCAGATGGCCGGTACCATCTACCGTGCCGACACTCTGGAGGAGCTGGCAGATCTGCTGGGCTACAAGGGCGCTGCCAAGCAGAACTTCCTGGACAGCATCGCACACTACAACGAGCTGTGCTATGCAGGCGTGGACAGCGACTACGGCAAGGATGCACCGTACATGGTGCCCATCGACACCGCTCCGTTCTTCGGCGGCACCAGCTCCACCGGCCACTCCTCCAACCCGATGATGGTCACCATGAGCGGTGTCATCACCGACGAGACCCAGAACGTCCTGAACAAGGACTGGGAGCCCATCGAGGGCCTGTATGTGGCTGGCAACTGCCTGGGCGGTCGTTACGGCTTTGGCTACAGCACTCCGTTCGCCG
Source organism: uncultured Faecalibacterium sp. (assembly GCA_902463905.1). Classification (GTDB taxonomy): domain Bacteria; phylum Bacillota; class Clostridia; order Oscillospirales; family Ruminococcaceae; genus Faecalibacterium. Next base: position 8,903 of record CABQHF010000022.1, read on the forward strand.
GCAACTCGGTCGGTATGGCCATGACCCACGGCTGGACCGCAGGCCATCAGGTGGCTTCCGACAAGAAGTTCCTGGGTGAGCCCGTGGAGGCCATGGAGGCACCCGCAGGCGGCGGCCCCGGCGGCCCTGGCGGTCCCCACTGATCTCTTCTGACGCGTTTCTTTTTCTTCTTCTCTGGGGAAGCCCCGTTACAGGGCTTCCCCTTTTGCATGAATGCGTGTATACTTTATAAAAAACGACAAGGAGCATCACCATGGCAAAAACGCTCGTGCTTGACCTGCACATCCCTTACTGCATCCGCCCGGAAAACTACCTCGCGCACTTCAACGCGGTGGGCTCCAATGCGGAAAAAAACGCCTATATGGACGCCCTCAAGCGGGAGGTGCTCTCCTATGAGGGAGAACTGGACGGTTACGAGATCCGGGCCGTGCACCTCAGCGGCGGCAGCGCCAGCGTGATGGCCCCGGACTTGCTGGGCGATGTGCTGCGCACGGTGCGCACCCATCTGCCGGTGGCGCAGGGGGCAGAGGTCAGCTACGACTCGCTGCCCGTCACCATCGGCACGCCGTCCCTCACGGGCATCGCGTCCGGCCACCCCAACCGCACCGAACTGATGATGCGCTCGGACAACGACGCCGAGCTGAAGGCGCTGGGCTGCACCCACAACGCGCAGCATATCCGCAACGCCATGCTGTTTCTGGCAAAGTTCCACCTGAACAATGTGGGCCTGACCCTGAACTACGGCATTCCGGGGCAGACGATGCAGAGCTGGCACAACAGCCTGCACGCGGCGGTCATCATGCAGGCGGGCCACATCACGGCGGAGCCGCTGGCGGTGACCGACGCCGAGGGGATGCCCACGGAGGCAGAGCGGTTCGAGATGTTCCGCTATGCCTGTGAGTACCTGCAGGAGAACGGCTACAAGATGTATGCAGCCGGGTGCTTTGCCCGCCCCGGCTACGAGTACCGCGCCCGCGCCATGGAGTGGAACGGGGACGATATCATCGGTATGGGCGTCAACGGCGGTTCGGTGTACGACGGCTATGCCGTGCGCAACACCAACAATCTCAAGCTCTATATCAAGAATGCCGGTGACTTTGAAAAGCTCACGGCGCAGGCCGCGCAGCTGGACGAGAATGCGTTGATGCTGCGCTACCTGCGGGGCCGCATGAAGCTGAACGACGGCGTGGTGGAGCCGCTGTTCCGGGAACGGTTCGGGAAAGAACTGCCCCAGGAGTTTTCCGCCCTGCTGGACAAGGCGGTGGAAAACGGCCTTGCCCAGCGCACGGCCGACGGTTGGATGCCCACCCTGGAAGGGCTGTTCCGGGGCGAAGTGCTGTAAAACATGGACCGAAAAGCGGGAGCTGTCCCATGGGAGAGACGGCTCCCGTTTTTTGTATGCCAAAAGTCCCCACAGCGGGCCGATTTGTGGTATACTGGTAGAAAACACGGACCCGCGAAGGAGAAAAGAATGCAATACAAACTTCTGGTAAGCGATTTTGACAATACACTGGTGCCCTTTGGGGAGCCGAAGCCCCGCCCGGCGGTGGTAAAGGCCGTGAAAAAACTGCAGGCCGCCGGGGTGAAATTTGCGCTGAGCACCGGCCGCGCCTATCCTTGCGTGCACAGGGAGCAGCTGGGCGGCATCCGGCCGGATTACATCGTTACCTGCAACGGTGCCTGTGTGACCGACAGCAAGGGCACTGTGGTGGCGGAACACCCCCTCACCAACGAGGAAATGTACGCGCTGGTGGATTTCTGCGAGGATTACAACTACCCGCTGCAGTTCAATTTCCGGGATGCATGCTATGTGTACTGCGAGTACGAGGCCCTGCGCAACAATTATGCAAAGATGGGCAGCAGCGGCCTGACCTGCGTGGACGGCGAGGACCAAGACCGGCACCTCATCGATATGCCCCACGCGGCCTTTGCTGCCGTACCGCCGGAGCATGTGGCGGACTTCATGAAAAAATATGGTCACTTGAACCTGAACTGGATGCAGGTGGGCGCGAAAAACGCCGACGGCTACTGCTTTTACGACATCGTGCGCGGCGGCATGGACAAGGGTGTGGGCCTGACTGACCTGTGCGCCCGGCTGGGTCTGTCGCCGGAAGAGGCGGTGGCAGCGGGCGACTCGGCCAACGACCTTGGGATGCTGAAGGCGGCCGGTTTGAGCGTGTGCATGGCAAACGGCACGCCGGAGGCCAGGGCTGCCGCCGACCGGGTGATCGGCGATGTGCGGGAGGACGGCCTTGCGGCGCTGATCGAGGAACTCTGGTTCAACGGCCCGAAAGCGGAGCCTTCCGGCCGGGATCTTGGCACGGCCTGGGCGCAGATCGAAAGTGCAGGCGGACAATGAGCTTTGCACCGGTCTATAGCCAGCACAGCCGGGCGCTGATCCTGGGCACCTGGCCCAGCCCCAAAAGCCGGGAGATGGCCTTTTATTACGGCCACCCGCAGAACCGCTTCTGGCCGATGATGGCCGCCCTGACCGGGGAGCCGGTGCCCGCGCGGGAGAATATCGAAGCCAAGAAGCAGATCATCCTGCGCCATGGGCTGGCGTTGTGGGACACGCTGGAAAGCTGCACCATCACCGGGGCGTCGGATGCTTCCATCCGGGACGTGGTGCCCAACGATATCGCTGCCCTGCTGCAGAAGGCACCCATCGAGGCGGTGTTCTGCAACGGGGCCACGGCCTATCGCATTTATACAAAGTATCTGCAGCCGGTCACCGGCCTTGCGGCGGTCAAACTGCCCAGCACCAGCCCGGCCAATGCGGCCTGCCGCCCGGAGATGCTGCGGCAGGTGTGGGGCACGGCGCTGGCAGACTGGATCACCAAATAATTGCCAAGCTGTAAATTCTTCATGAATCCGCTTGCGTTTTTCGCAAAGGGTTGTATTATGGGTACTATAAGGGGCACCTGCCCCGGAAAAGGAGAACGACCATGAGCAAGATCATCCGCACCCGGAAGCCCAGTGTCCTGCCGTACTACGCGGCGGCGCTGGTGTTCGTGGTGCTGTGCGCGGTGCTGCCGGTGTACCGGCTGTGGGCCCTTGCGGCGGCGCTGGCAGCCGCTGCGGCGGCATTCCTGGCGGCCAAAAAGGTCTGCCCGCCCCGTGTGGTGGAAACCGAGGTGCCCTTCCACACGGGTGTGGAGGACGTGGACGCTATGCTGGCAGACATCCAGCAGAAGCTGGACACTCTGCACAGCCTGAACGAATCCCTGCCCGACCCGCAGCTGTCCGCCGCCATGACCCGCATGGAAAAGGCCGGACGCTCCATTGTGGAAGTGGTGGAGGCCAACCCCGCCAAGGCAAAGCAGGTGCGCCGCTTTGCCAACTACTATCTGCCGGACGCCGTGAATGTGCTGCAGCAGTATGCGCAGCTGGCCCGGCAGGGGGTGCGCGGCGAGAACGCCGCCGCCATCCGTGCCGAGGTGGAGCACAATGCGTCCTCCATTGCCACGGCCTTTGAAAACCAGCTGGATGCACTGTACGCCGCAGAAAGCATGGACCTGTCGGCAGACCTGACCGTGCTGCAGAACATGCTCAAAGGGCAGGGACTGAGTAAATAAACGGATATACTGGAAAGGAAGGAATCTCCTATGGCAGACAACACGTTCAACTTTGACCTCGACGCACCCGCTGTGCCTACCCTGACGCTGGACCCGGCTCCGGCACAGGAGCAGGCCCAGCCCAAACAGCCGGACCCCGCCGCTGCCCCCGAGGCACAGGTCAAGCTCAGCCCGGAAGAGCAGGCCATGGTGGATCAGTTCGCGGAGAAGATCGACATCACCAACAGCCAACAGGTGCTGCAGTACGGCTCCGCCTGCCAGAAGAAGATCGGTGACTTCTCCGAAGCAGCCCTCTCCAAGGTGTCCACCAAGGATCTGGGCGAAGTGGGCAATATGATCACCGACCTGATCGGCGAGCTGAAGAGCTTTGACGCAGGCGAAGAGCAGCAGAAGGGCATTCTGGGCTTCTTCAAGAAAAAGGGCGACCAGCTCGACGCCCTCAAGACCAAGTACAACAAGGCCGAGACCAACGTGGAGAATATCCAGGGCATGCTGGAGGCCCATCAGGTGCAGCTGCTCAAGGACATCGCCATGCTGGACAAGATGTATGACCTGAACATGGCCTACTTCAAGGAGCTCAGCATGTACATTCTGGCCGGTAAAAAGAAGCTGGCCGAGGTGCGTGCAGGGGAGCTGCAGCAGGCCATGGACAAGGCCAAGGCCTCCGGCCTGCCGGAGGACGCCCAGGCGGCCCGCGACCTGGCCGACCAGTGCGAGCGCTTTGAAAAGAAGCTGTACGATCTGGAGCTTACCCGCAACATCAGCCTGCAGATGGGCCCCCAGATCCGCCTGCTGCAGAACAACAACACCATGATGGCCGAGAAGATCCAGTCCACCATCGTGAACACCATCCCCCTGTGGAAGAACCAGATGGTGTTGGCCCTGGGCCTGGCCCACAGCCAGCAGGCCATGCAGGCCGAGCGTGCCGTCACCGACATGACCAACGACCTGCTCAAGAAGAACGCCGAGGCGCTCAAGCTGGGCACCATCGAGACGGCCAAGGAGTCCCAGCGCGGCGTGGTGGACATCGAGACCCTGCAGCAGACCAACAAGAGCCTGATCGAGACGCTGGACGAGCTGAACAAGATCCAGACCGAGGGCCGCGCAAAGCGCGCTGCCGCCGAGCAGGAACTGACCCGTATCGAGGACGAACTGAAATCCAAAATGATGGAGATCCGGAGCTGAAATGGCAAACGCAGATTTTAACCCCAAGCAGACCGGCACCCCCGGCGGCTTTGACGCGGGCAGCTACCGCGAAAAGGCCAGCCCGGAGCAGGCCGTGCAGCTGACCCCGCTGCAGCAGAAGCTGGCCGGGCTGGAAGCAAAACTGCCCGCCGCCCTCACCCGGCAGGCCGTGGCCCTGGCGTTGAGCATCGTGGTGATGCTGGCGGCCTTTGCAGGCTTTGGCAGTGCCAAGGTGCGCAGCAAATACAACACGGCCCGGCAGTGGTTCACGGTGGGCGTGTCTGCCGACAACGGCTACAACCTCAGCGAGGAACTGATCGCCCGGGCCAATACGGCGGCAAACGTCATCACCACCGCCGGCAATACGCTGGGGGCCGACAATGCGGAAGTACAGACCGCGCAGGCGGCGTTGGATGACTTTTCGGCCTGTCTGGACGCTGTGCAGTCTGGCGGAAAGAGTCAGGCGTTGACCTCCCTGAGCTACTACAACGGCAGTTCCATGCACGCGCTGTATCAGGCCAACGAGACGCTGGGCAAGGCCATCGACCAGCTCTATGCCAAATTGCAGGAGCAGGCCGCCGACCCCATGAAGATGGGCGCTGTGCAGGGCCAGTATGGCCAGTTCAACAGCGCAGGCACCATCATCGGCACATTGAAATACAACGAAGCAGTCTACAACTATCAGAACGAAGTCGGCGGGTTCCCGGCCAATGTGCTGGGCGGCCTTGCCGGCGTGAAGGAGGTTGAACCCTTCGCATGAAAAACATTGCAAGAAAACTCAGCGCGCTGCTGCTGGTGTTCGTGGTCAGCGTGGCGGTCCTGTGCCCGGCCTTTGCGGCCTCGGCCAGCCTGCCCTCGCTGCCCAGCGGCCAGTGTGTGGTGGACGATGCCAATGTCCTGAGCAGCAGCACCGTGCAGACCATCACCGACCTGAACGCCCAGCTGGAAAGCAGCTGCAGCGGGGCGCAGATCGGCGTGCTGACGGTGGATTACACCGGAAACCTGACCACCGAGGACTACGCCCTGCAGGCCTTCAACACCTGGGGCATCGGCTCGGCGTCGGAGAACAACGGCGTGCTGATCCTGCTGGTGATGGAGTCGCAGGAGTATGAGGACGGCGACTACTACCTGACCTACGGCGACGGTTTCCGCAACACCACGCTGGAAAGTCAGGCCAGTGCCCTTGCCCAGACCATGGAGGACGACTTCGTCCGGCAGGACTATGACGACGCCGTGACCACCTGCGCCCGGAACGTGGCCCAGACCATCGCGGACATCTACGGCGTGAGCCTTTCGGGCGGGAACACGAACAACGGCTCCTACAACGAGCCTGCTTATGATGACAACAGCAGCGGCGGGCTTGGTGATATCCTGCTTGGCTTTATCACCATTCTGTTCACGGTCGTTCTGCTGCTCATCATCGTGTCGGTGATCGTGTACACCTTCTCCGGCCCGCTGGGCGGCCTGTTCTGGTGCTTCGGCGGCCCCTGGCACAGAGGCCCCCGTCCGCCGCGCGGACGCCGCAACCC
>CABQHF010000023.1 GCA_902463905.1 uncultured Faecalibacterium sp.
TCGGGCTCGCCGCGCACCAGCTCCTTGCCGGAGAACTCCATGATGGCGGTGCCGTCGCCCACGGGGCTGACGAAGCCATCGTGCTTCTCACTGGTGATGCCGGTCAGCGGCTGGAACCAGTGGGTGTAGTGGGTGGCACCCAGCTCCATGGCCCAGCGCTTCATCACGCTGGCCACAACGTTTGCCACCTCAATGTCCAGCGGAGCACCCTTGTGCAGGGTGTTCTTCAGGCTCTTGTAAGTAGCGCTGGGCAGGCGCTCCTTCATAACGTGCTCGTTAAAGACCTTGCTGCCGTAGATCTCCATAACATTTGCTGCCATAAATCCTACTCCTTACTTGATCTTACTTTTTTCTTTCGCCTTGGGTCTGCCGCAATGCAGAAACCCAAAGCTTGCTTACATCTTAACAAAAACGGCGCTGCGAGTCAGGAGGTGACCCACAGCGCCGTTGCTGTCTATGGTTTGATTATAGCCCCGGCGGGCCAAAAACGCAATTGACAAATCTGACGATTCTGCACAAACGCTCTCTGCGAATTTTGGAACAACTGAGCTTGGTATGACTTTTGAGGAAGAAGAGACCATTTGAAATGGCCGCCGTTTCACTCTGGCCATATTCAGAGGAATCTTTCTTTTTTATTTTGAGGTTCAAGAAAAATCTGCGGATTTTTCTGAACCTCTTTTTCACAAGAAAGGTCGAAGCGAAAAGATGCATTTCTCCGCAAGGGCCCTTCTCGTGAAAATGTGTTTGGAGCGTCCCGCAGGACGCGACAAACACGAAAGTATAAAATAAAATTACCTTAATGAATTGCAGAGCGAAGCGGAGCAATTTTTAAATCGTCGTCAAATAACCTGAAAGAGGAAGAACTTCAGGTAGTTGGTCTCCGGCACGCCCCACAGGATGGGGTGGTCCGGAGCCTGCTGCTTCACCTCGATCTGCCGCAGCTGCCGGTGGGCGTCCTTCGCCGCTGCTTTCAGCATCTTGATGAACAGCTCCTCGGTGGCAAAGTGGGAGCAGCTGGCCGTGGCCAGATATCCGCCCCGGGGCAGCAGCTTCATGGCCCGGTAGTTGATCTCCTTGTAGCCCCGCATGGCGTTCTCCACCGTGCGGCGTGCCTTGGTGAAGGCGGGCGGGTCCAGAATGATGAAGTCATAGGGGTGGCCCTCTTTTTCCAGCCGGGGCAGCAGCGCGAAGGTGTCCTCGCACAAAAAGTCCATGTTGGTCAGGCCGTTGCGTTCGGCGTTGCGCTTTGCCATGGCGATGGCGTCGGCGCTGATGTCGGCAGCGGTGACCCGGGCGGCCCCGCCCTTGGCGGCGTTCAGCGCAAAGCTGCCGGTATGGGTGAAGCAGTCCAGCACGGTGTGGCCTGCTGCCAGCCGTGCCACGGCCCGGCGGTTGTACTTCTGGTCCAGGAAGAAGCCGGTTTTCTGGCCGTTCTCAAAGTCCACATGGTAGAACACGCCGTTCTCGCAGATCTCGGTCTGGGTGCTGGCGGGGTGGGTCTCGCCGGGCAGGTCGAACCAGCCCTTGTTCTGCTCCAGCCCTTCCTTGGCGCGCAGGGCCTCGTCGTTTCGCTCGTAGATGCCGGCAATGGTCTGGCCGTCGGCCCGCAGCACCTCGGCCAGCAGGGGGAACAGCACCGGCTTGAGCTTTTCCATGCCCACGCTGAGGGTCTGGGTGACCAGGATATCGTGAAAGCGGTCCACGGTCAGCCCCGGGAACTGGTCGGCCTCGCCAAAGATCACCCGGCAGGCGGTCAGGTCGGCGGGCTCCAGCACGGTCTTGCGGTAGGCCCAGGCGTACTCCACCCGGCGGCGCCAGAAGGCGGCGTCAAAGGTGTCGTTGGCGTTGCGGCTGATGAGCCGCACCCGGATCTTGCTGTGCAGCGACACGAAGCCGGTGCCCAGGTACGCCCCCTTGGGGCTGACCACATCGGCCAGGGCGCCGTTTTCGGGTTCGGTGTCCGGGGCGTGGAGGATGTCGTTTTCGTACACCCAGGGGTGGCCGCCCACCAGCAGGCCCTCGGCGTGTTTGTTGACGGTGTATACAGGATAAGCGCGTTCTTTCATGGAGATCTCCTTTATTGGGATATACTGAATCAGGTTTGCATAGTTGCCGGTCAACGGTTCACGGCCTCGTCGCTTCGGTTCACGGCCTCGCCCTCTCAGTCACCTTCGGTGACAGCTCTCCCAAAGGGAGAGCCAAGAACGTAACCGCTAGGCTCTTGCCTCTCCCTTTGGGAGAGGTGGCATTGCGTAAGCAATGACGGAGAGGGCGAGCCTGCTGACCGTACTGCCCGACAGCTTCCCCCGACCGGGGGAAGCTGTCATGCGGAAAATTGATTTCCGTGGTTCTTCAAATTCACCCCTTTATAATACCATAGATCCATGGTATTATAAATAAGAAATTTCCAAAAAAAGACCGGAAAGAGGGGATCTGCAATGGAGATCGAACGCAAATGGATGGTGACCGGCTGGCCGGAGGGCCTGCCCATGGAGGAAGAATTTGCCATGCGGCAGGGCTACATCAGTGTGCGCCCCACGGTGCGCATCCGGGAGGAAGCCCTTGCGGGCGGCAGGACCGACTATGTGCTCTGCTTCAAGAGCGAGGGCGGCCTTGCCCGGGAGGAGATCGAGCGCAGCATCGACAAAGAACTGTTTGAGGAGCTGGAACACAAGATCATCGGCAAACCCCTCATCCCCAAGACCCGCCGCACCTACCGCCTGCCGGACGGCAGCGCGCTGGAAGTGAACCATGTGGACGCAGGCCAGCCCACCGCGTTCTGGTATGCGGAGGTGGAGTACCCCACCGTGGAGGCCGCCAACGCCTGGCAGCCTGCCGCCTGGGGCCTTGCCGATTACCTGAGCGACGAGGTGACCGGCCAGCCCGGCCAGAGCATGGGGGCTTACTGGCTGCAGACCCGCGGCTGACCCCTTACACTATAAGAGAGAAAGGATCGTATCGTTACGAAAAAGGCAAAATTCAAACTGGAGCTGCAGTATAACTCCCCGGTGATCCTCACCTTTTTTCTGCTGTCGCTGCTGGTGCTGTTCCTCGACCAGTGGACGGGCGGCTGGACCACCATGCACCTGTTCTGCGTCTACCGCTCGTCGCTCAAGGACCCGCTGTTCTACATCCGGCTGTTCGGCCATGTGCTGGGCCACGCCGGGTGGGAGCACTTCCTGAACAACATGCTGCTGCTGCTGGTGGTGGGGCCGCCCATGGAGGAAAAATACGGCAGCATCCCCCTGCTGAAGGGCATTGTGCTGACAGCCCTGGTCACCGGCGTGCTGCAATGCGTGCTGTTCCCCCGCACCGGGCTGCTGGGGGCGTCGGGCATCGTGTTCATGCTCATCATGCTGTCCTCGCTGGCGGGCTTCTCCGGCGGCATCCCGGTCACCATGCTTCTGGTGGCGGCGCTGTACTTCGGCCAGCAGGTGTACGATATCATTTTCGTCCACGACAATGTGGCAAACTTCATGCACATCGTGGGCGGGCTGTGCGGCACGGCCTTCGGCTACTATTTCGCGCTGCCCCGCCGCAAACGCCGCCGCTGACCCTGTGCACCGCACAGAAACAGTCAACGGGAATATTCCATAAATTTTACGGGACCGCAGGCCGGATTTTCGGCGGATGCGGAAAGATTTTACCTGTATGCCTATAAACATATTGACATTCTGGGTAAATGGGCTTATGATACGGGTACCGGGTCCGAGCAGACCGGAAACATGCAAAAGGAGGAGCCTGTCATGATGATGTCCAGCGCAATGTGTTGTCCCTGTTGTTGTTCCATGTGCGCATCTCAGGCAGAGCCTTTTGCAGCAGGGTGTGTTTTGCGCACGCCCGCACAGCAGCACTGAACCGCTTCAGTGCCCAACGGAAACTGCATCTGCCTGGGAGCTTCCTGTGAGGCTTCCGGGCTTTTTGTTTATCGCAAGGTAAGAAGTCAGCATTGCTGAAACAACATCTCTGCGACAGGCCCGCAAATCTACAGGAAAGAAAGGGAGGGGAGTCGGCAATGGACTGGAACGTCATCCAGCAATATTTGCCGCTATACCAGAAAGCTGCCGTGCTGACCGTGCGGCTGGGCGTGGCCGGGATCTTCTTCGCGATCCTCATCGGCCTTGTCTGCGCGGTGGTGCAATATTATAAGGTGCCGGTGCTGCGGCAGCTGGTGAGCATTTACATCCAGCTGTCCCGCAACACGCCGCTGCTGGTGCAGCTGTTCTTCCTCTACTACGGCCTGCCCAAGGTGGGCATCAAGACCAACGCCGCCGTGTGCGGCATCGCAGGCCTGGCGTTTCTGGGCGGCAGCTACATGGCAGAGGCATTCCGCAGCGGGCTGGAGAGCATCGAGCCCATCCAGACCGAAAGCGCCTACAGCCTGGGCATGAGCAAGGCCCAGACCATGCGGTACATCATCCTGCCCCAGGCCATGTCCACCAGCATGCCGGCCTTCATGGCCAACGTGATCTTCCTGCTCAAGGAGACCAGCGTGTTCAGCGCCATCAGCCTGATGGACCTGATGTTCACGGCCAAAGACCTCATCGGCATGTACTCCAAGACCCTCGAGTGCCTGTTCCTGGTGGTGGTGTTCTACCTCATCATTCTGCTGCCGGTATCCATTGTGGGCAGCCTGATCGAAAGGAGGCTGCGCTATGCCGGATTTGGGTCTTGACGTCCTGTTCAAGGGCAAAAACATGATCCGCCTGCTGGGCGGCCTGGGCGTTGCGCTGAAGATCAGTGCCGTGTCGGTGCTCATCAGCCTGCCGCTGGGCATCCTGCTGGGCGTGCTGATGACCTTCCGCAGCCCGATCCTCAAAGCCATCCTGCGGCTGTATCTGGAGTTCATCCGCTTCATGCCCCAGATGGTGCTGCTGTTCCTGGTGTACTTTGGCACCACCCGCGCCTTCGGATGGGACCTGTCGGGCGAGACGGCGGCGGTCATCGTGTTCGTGCTGTGGGGTGCCGCCGAGATGAGCGACCTGGTGCGCGGCGCGCTGATCGCCATCCCGAAGCACCAGTACGAGAGCGCGGAAGCGCTGGGCATGAGCCGGGCGCAGACCTACTGGTACATCATCATCCCGCAGACCGTGCGGCGGCTGATCCCGCTGTCCATCAACCTGATCACCCGCATGATCAAGACCACCAGTCTGGTGCTGATGATCGGCGTGGTGGAGGTGCTGAAGGTGGCACAGCAGATCATCGAGGCCAACCGCACCGCCAGCCCCAACGCGGCGTTCGGCATCTACCTCACGGTGTTCGTGTTGTATTTCCTTGCCTGCTGGCCCATCAGCCTGCTGGCAAGCTACCTGGAAAAGAAATGGAAGTGACCGCAGATGGCAGAACCTATTTTGACCGTTGAACATCTGATCAAGGCATACGGCGAGACGCCGGTGCTGGACGATATCAGCTTTGCCGTGAAGCCCGGCGAGGTCATCGTGGTGGTGGGCCCCTCCGGCTGCGGCAAGAGCACCCTGCTGCGCTGCCTGAACGGCCTGGAGCCCACCCAGAGCGGCCGGGTCCGCCTGGGCAGCGAGACCGTGGCCTACGGCGGCAAGAACCTGACCCAGCTGCGCCAGCGCATCGGCATGGTGTTCCAGAGCTACGAGCTGTTCCCGCACCTGACCGTGCTGGACAACATCCTGCTGGCCCCCACCAAGGTGCAGAAGCGCCCCAAAGCCGAGGTGCAGAAGGAGGCCGAGGCCCTGCTGGACCGCGTAGGCCTGCTGAACAAGAAAAACAGCTACCCGCGGGAGCTTTCCGGCGGCCAGAAGCAGCGTGTGGCCATCGTGCGGGCGCTGTGCATGCACCCGGAGATCCTGCTGTTTGACGAAGTGACCGCCGCCCTCGACCCCGAAATGGTGCGCGAGGTGCTGGACGTGATGATGGATCTGGCCAAGAACGGCCGCACCATGATCATCGTCACCCACGAGATGCAGTTTGCCCGCGCCATTGCCGACCGGGTGCTGTTCCTCGACGGCGGCAAGATCGTGGAGGAGGCTCCCCCCAAGGAGTTCTTCGACCACCCCAAGACCGAGCGCGCGCAGCGCTTCCTGCGCACCTTCACGTTTGATGCTGTGAAATGAGTCACAGATCATATAAAGGCTCCGGGCGTTCCGGAGCCGCACTGGGAAAGTGATTGTAAAGGAGTAACCGATCATGAAACAGTCCAAAATTTCTCGTCGTTCCTTCCTGCTGGGTCTGGGTGCCGTGTCTGCGGCAGCCGTCCTGACCGCCTGCGGCGGTTCCTCTTCCACTGCTGCTTCCGGCAGCGCAGCATCCGGCAGCGGCGTGGTGTACCGCACCCTGGATGAGATCAAGGCATCCGGCACCATCAACATCGGCGTGTTCTCCGACAAGAACCCGTTCGGCTATGTGGACGAGAACGGCGAGTATCAGGGGTACGACGTCTACTTTGGCAACCGTCTGGGCGAGGACCTGGGCGTGGAGATCAACTACGTTTCCACCGAGGCTGCCAACCGCATCGAGTACCTGCAGACCGGCAAGGTGGATGTGATCCTGGCCAACTTCACCGTCACCCCGGAGCGCGCCGAGGAAGTCGATTTTGCGCTGCCCTACATGAACGTGGCCCTGGGCGTCATCTCCCCGGACAGCGCCGTCGTCACCACCCTGGACAACTGGAACGCTGACGACCAGATGATCGTCATCTCCGGCACCACCGCCGAGACCTACCTGACCAAGGAGTACCCCGACATCCCGCTGCAGAAGTACGATTCCTACGCCACCGCCAAGAACGCCCTGGAGAACGGCAACGGCGTGGCATGGGCCAACGACAACACCGAGGTCATCGCCTTTGCCAACCAGAACCCCGGCTACACCGTGGGCATCGCTTCTCTGGGCAGCCAGGACACCATCGCTCCCGCTGTGAGCCAGGGCAACACCACCGTTCTGGACTGGCTGAATGAGGAGATCCAGAAGCTGGGCGAGGAGAACTTCTTCCACAAGGATTACGAGGCCACTCTGGTGGACACCTACGGCATCGACTACGAGGACGAACTGGTGGTCGAGGGCGGCGTTGTCGCCGGTGCTGACGCATCCAGCGAGGCCGCTTCTTCCGAGGCTGCTTCCGCATCCGCAGCACAGTAAACCGGAAAATGGTTCAAGGGCAGGCAGGGGCAAAACCTTTGCCTGCCCTTTTTGTGCGCCCGATTGCACCCGGGGCACGAACGTGCTATACTGGAAGAAAAAACGACAGGGAGGGACAACGCATGAAATTGACATCCGCAGGCGCAAATAAAATGATCAAAGCATGGAACGAAGACCTGGAGGGGCTGCTGAAAAAAGAAGAAGCGGAAAGCAGAACGACCTATGGAATCAATGAGGAACCGCTGCCCGCAAACTACGACTTTGCTCGGATGCAGCAGCAGATGGATGCGCTGAACCAGAAGATCGCTGTGCTGCGTCATGCAGTGAACGTGTTTAATACCACCACTGTGTTGGAGGGATTTGGGTTTACCATCGACGAGGCACTGGTGCGCATGGCAATGCTGACAAAAAAGAAGCAGCGTCTGGCACAGATGAAGCAGGTGCCGTTGCTGGTGCGCACATCCCCCGGCTATGGCAGCAACACTCCGGAAATGACCTGCCGCAACTACGATGCAGAACAGGTGGAACAGGAGTACCGCCGTGTCAGTGATCAGCTGACGGCTTTGCAGCTGACGCTGGACCGCGCCAATCTGCTTTTGGAATTTGAAGTGGAGCTGGAGGGGTGACCGTGATATTCCGGGGTGAATGCGTTTTTATTTGAATCTGGGAGAGCCATAAGGTTCTGGTACAAGGTTACAAATTTGGGTTGTTTTGTTATTTGATCAAGGTTATGGATGAGGTTAAGGCTTTGATAAAATGCAGCAATGCAATCGCGCATGCATCTAAAAGCCTCCGTATCGGCTTTTGTCGGTACGGGCGGGGAGGCACGGTTTCAGCCGCATCTAAGAGCAACAGGGCAGGCAGGGGCAAAACCTTTGCCTGCCCTTTTTGTGCGCCCGATTGCACCCGGGGCACGAACGTGCTATACTGGAAGAAAAAACGACAGCTGTCGTGTAAAAGCGAGGAAACGACCATGAAGCGGGCATATATCAATGGCATTCTGCTGGACGGCACCCAGCATATGGAGCCGCAGGCACACAAGGTGCTGCTGTGCGAGGACGGCGTCATCACCGCCGTTGCGGACGAGGGCACCGACCTGGACGGCTATGAGGTCATCGACCTCCACGGCGGCTATGCGATGCCGGGCCTCATCAACCTGCATGTGCATCTGGCCGGCAACGGCAAGCCCAGCGCAAAGCCGCGGGATAATGCGGCGCTGGTGCGTAAAATTCTGAGCAACAGGCTGACCCGCGCGGTGGCCTACCGCATGGTGTGCAGCTATGCAAAGCTGGAGCTGCTGGGCGGCGTGACCACCATCCGCACCGTGGGCGGCATCGCGGATTTTGACACCCGCTGCCGGGACGATGCCCAAGCCGGGAAGATCCTGGCCCCGCGCATTCTGGCCGCCAACGAGGGCATCTCGGTGCCGGGCGGCCACATGGCAGGCTCGGTGGCCGTGGCGGCCCACAACAACGGCGAGGCCCTGACCCAGCTCACCAAGGCCAGCACCCAGCGGGTGGACCTTGTCAAACTGATGATCACCGGCGGCGTGCTGGATGCCGCCGAAAAGGGCACCCCCGGCGAGCTGAAGATGCCGCCGGAGATGGTAAAGGCCGTGTGCGATCAGGCCCACGCCATGGGCTATCCCGTGGCGGCCCACACCGAATCGCCCGAAGGGGTGAAGGTGGCGCTGGAAAACGGCGTGGATTCCATCGAGCATGGCGCAAAAATGGACGAAGAAACGGTAAAACTGTACAAGGAGCACGGCGCGTTCCTGTGCACCACCATTTCCCCGGCGCTGCCTTATGCGCTGTTTGACACGGCGGTGTCCGGTGCGTCGGAAAAAGACCAGTACAACGGCAGGATCGTGTTTGACGGCATCGTGGAAAGCGCCAAAACGGCGCTGGCCAACGGCATCCCGGTGGGCCTTGGCAACGACGTGGGCTGCCCTTACATCACCCAGTACGACTTCTGGCGGGAGCTGTGCTACTTCCACAAGTATTGCGGCGTGAGCAACCAGTTTGCCCTGTACACCGCCACCCTGCGCAACGCCCGGCTGGCCGGGGTAGGGGACGTGACCGGCTCGCTGGAAGTGGGCAAGAGCGAGGACCTTATCGTCACCCGCAAGAACCCCTTGGACGACCTGCGTGCGCTGCAGCATCTGGAGCTGGTGGCCTGCCGGGGCCGCGTGGTGAAAAAGCCCGCGCCCAAGCGCAACCAGACCGTGGACAAGCTGCTGGACCCCTATCTGGAATAAGAATTTATCATAGAAAGGCTCTCCCGCAAGGGGGAGCCTTTCTACATGCTCGCCGTGACGGCCAGAATGCTCTGCCAGCTTTTGGTGCGGGCGCAGGTGGGGGCCGGGCGTGCCGGACGTGCCGGACGGCTCACCGGCGGGGTCTGGGGCTGCGTCTGCAGCTGGGCGGCAGCCGGTACGGCCGGGTGAAAGAACATCTCCACCGTGCCGCTCTGCCACTGTGCGGCCAGCTGGGCAGCCTCCGGGTCGGCCTGCAGGGTGCGGCGCTCGGCTCCGGCCAGACTGTCGGCCAGCCAGTACAGGATGGCGGCCACCGGCAGGCAGGGGGCCTTGCTCAGGGGGCTGTAGCTCCAATGGGCACCCCGGCCCACAAAGCTGTCCACCGTGATGACGGCCCCGGTGCGGGCGTCACGGGGCAAAGGCAGATCGCAGTCGGTGCCCGCCAGCGTTTCCAGCTCCTGCACCATGCGGTCGGTGCGGGCAGCGTCCAGCCGGTCCTCGCGGCAGCAGGCGTGGAAGTCGGTGTCCTCCAGCAGGCTCTCGGCCTTGGCGGGGAACTGCCCGGTGAGCTGGCCGCTGGCGTTGTGGCAGAGCATCCACCCCTTGCGGAACAGCTGGAAGTTCAGTCCTCTGCGGCCCATCGTGGAGTAACACACGGTGGCGCAGTGCTCCCCGGGCATCCGCCGGACTTCCAGGTAGGCGTCGTTGCCGCAGAGATCCTGCAGGCGCACGGCGGCCAGAAGCTGCGCCCCCGGCAGACGGGATGACATGGCGTTGTGCATGGCGGTAAAGTAGCGGTTGGCATCCATGATACGTTCCTCCCTGAATGGTTCGACTGACAGCAAAGTGTTGTATTCAAAGAACTTCCAACGCGGGCCGCCGCCGTGCACTGCGGGGGACATCGCGTGTTCCTGTGGTTCGTCTGAACATAGTATAGCATAAACTGCGACAAAAAACAACTAAAAGTTTGCAAAAACAACCAGATTTTTGCGAACACCCCGGAACTGCTCCAAAATACAACGCGACGGTTGGTTGTAAAATGCCCGAAGCGGTTGTGTGCCGGACAACAAAAAAGCCTTCCCCCAAAAGGGGAAGGCAATCTCTCAATCTCCCAGCTCCCGGATCTCGTTCTGGATCAGGCGGCCGGCGGCGCGGGCCAGCTGGTCCATGCCGCGGATGCGGGCCATATTTTTACCATAGATGCGGGCAGCGTCGGCGGCACAGCGGTCCTCGCCCATGAACACGGCCGACACCCGGATGCCCTTGCGCTGCAGCACGCGCACCTGGGCGGCCGCGTCGGCCACACCGGCGGCGTCCTCGTAGCCGCAGCCCAGCGGGTTTTCCGGGCTGGGCGGGATGCGGCGGCTGTCGTTGGGGGAAGCATCGGTCAGCAGGATGAGCAGGTGCCGCGGGGCGGGGCCGGGGGCAAAGTCCAGCAGATCGCCCGCCGCCAGCAGGGCCAGGCCGTCGCGGTTCCAGCCGGAGGCAAAATAGCGGTTGATGTTCTGACGGCTTTTGTCGGCAAAGTCCTTGAGCACCCGCAGCACGGTGTAGCCCCGCAGGCTGCTGAAGGCACTCACCCGCACCGGGATGCCGCAGTTGGCCAGGCTCTCGGCCAGGATGGACCCCTGCGCCGCGATGACCTCCTGACAGTGCAGGCGGGAGGCGGAAGCGTCCAGCAGCAGGTCCACCGTAAAGGCGGGGTGATTTTCCTCTTCGGCGCACAAAAACACCCGGTCATCGTTCAAAAGCGGGGCGCGCCACACTCGCCCGGGGTCCACATTGCCGCTGCGGGCCACCCGCGCGTTGGGCTGCTGATGCACCAGGATGCAGTTGCGGATCTGCTCGGTGAGCCGCAGCACCACGCTGCGGTGCAGCTCCTGATTTTTGGCGTAGTAGGCGCGGTTGCGGTCGGCCTGCAGCTCGGCCTGTTCGGCCAGATGCCGGGCCTCCGGGGTGGGGGCCTGTTCCGGGCTGGGCACGCCCGCGCTGAACCACAAATGGCACCCCAGATGCACCCCGGTGCACAGCTCCTGTTCGGCCTTGCGCAGCCGCTCCGGCGGGTAGAGGGAGCGGCCGAAGCAGCTCTCGATGTAGGCGCGGTCCTGCGCGGCGTTCTGCTTCAGGGTGATGTGGGCCTGCCGTTTGTCCACGCTGGGGCCGCTGCCGGCGGCGTCCACCGCGTTGGAGTGCTCCACGGTCACTCGGTCGGTCTTGATCATCTGGGTGGGCAGGGCCTTGGTGGCAAGGGTGGCCAGCAGGCCGTCCAGATGCAGGTGCAGCGCCGCTTTCTGATGCACGGTGCCGTCGAAGAGGTCAAACGTTGCGTACACGGCCAGCAGGGCGTCCTGCAATTGGTCCGGCTGCGGGGCGGTGTCCGGGGCCAGCGCCCGGAACAACCCGCTCTCGTAGGGGGTCATCACGGGCAGATTGCGCCCCAGCACGCTGCGCCAGCGGGCCGCCTGCATGGTGTACACCAGCTGGTTCCTGGCCATCCACTCCTGCCGGGAAAGTTTGTACTGGATGGCAAAAAAGTAGTCGGCGTGAGAATAGCGCAGCGCTTCCAGCACTGGGCGGTGGGGCAGCTCCAGCCGGTAGGCCGCGTTTTCGAGGTAGAGCCACGCCAGATCGTCCAGCATGGCCTGCCGCAGATCGCCCGCCCAGCGGTCGAAGATGCTGCTTATCAACTTGTCACCGTAATATTTGTGCACAAGGCCCACGATGGTGTTCATGTAAAAATCCACCGTGCCGTCGGTGTTGTGGGCCAGAAACAGCGGCTCAAAGCCGTAGGCGCCCGCAGCCGCCCAGACCTGATTGGCCGCCCGCCGCTCCTGTGCGGTGTAGCTCTGGGCTTCCATCAGGCAAACAGCTTGGCCGCATCCAGTTTGGCCGGGATGCGGGCCGCGATCACGTCGCGGATCAGGCCCTGCTCGTAGCTGTCAAAGGCCTTGTTGGTGATGCCCATGTCCAGCGCGGCCCCTGCGGGGATGCCGCGGCGGATCAGGCGCAGCGCGTCCAGCATGCCGCGCAGGTCCAGTGCCTTGGTGGAAATTTCCGCACTGTCGCACTTTTTCTGCAAGTCGAGGAACAGCAGGGCGAACTGGTGGGCGTACTTCGCAGCAAGATCCGGGAACTGTGCCCGCAGCAGCTTTTCCAGGTTGTCCTGGGTGATGGTGGGCATCTGGATGACCACGAAGCGGGAGGTCAGGGCCTCGTTCAGCTCCCGGGTACCGGCGTAGCCGTAGTTCATGGTGGCGATGAAGCGGGTCTCCTCGGCCAGCGGGATGCGGTCGTAGCCGGGCACGTCAATGGCGCGGCGGAAGTCCAGCACTGCGTGCAGCACGGCCAGCGCCTCGTTCTTGGCCATGTTGATCTCGTCCAGCACGCCAAAGCCGCCGCACTGGGCGCAGCGATACACCGGCCCGGGGCGGAACTCCACCCGTCCGTCGGCAAAGGTGTCCATGCCGATGAGGGAGGCCGCGTCCATGTTCACATGGAACGAGATGTCCCACGCGGGGCGGCCGAAGGCGGCGGAGAGGTTCTCGGCCAGCACGTTCTTGCCGGTGGCCTTGCCGCCCGCCAGCAGCAGGTTCTCGCCGCAGAGCAGGGCGGCCAGCGCCTGCTCCCACACCTCTTTGCCGTAGTAGGTAAAGGCCGGGGCCGGGATGCGGGGCCGCAGCGCAGCGTCCAGCGGATGGGCAGTGCGGTATTCCTCTACCGCAGAAAGCAGGGCCGGGTCCACGCCCTCCTGCCGCAGCGTCTCAAGAAGTTCAGACATTGTACAATACACCTCGATGCTTTGCCGGTTGTTTGCAGCAAACCGGCTGCTCAGCCCTATCATAGCACAATCGCGGGCATTTGTGTAGGGGTCAGCGCGGGAAAGAATCGGCAAAGGGAAAACCCTCGCAGGAAAGGAGCATTGCCACAGGCTTACCGGAAACCAGAACAGAACGATTTAGAATTGCCTCCGCTTGCGCTCTGGCAATATCAGCGGAAAAAATATTTTTAGATTGGCGTTTGTTGCGGCCTGCGGGCCGCACCAAACGCATTTTCACAGAAGGGCCGTTACGGGTAATTGCATTTGCTGCTTCCCTCCACAGCTCCTCCCGTGAAAAAGCAACCCCGGAAAATCCGCAGATTTTCCGGGGCTGCAAAATCTAAAACAATTATTCCGCTTTTACTCCACCACGTCCTCGAACTGGCTGTTGTACAGGTCGGCGTAGAAGCCGCCGGCGGCCAGCAGCTGGTCGTGGGTGCCCTGCTCCACGATGTCGCCGTCCCGCATCACAAGGATGAGGTCGGCGTCCTTGATGGTGGACAGGCGGTGGGCGATGACAAAGCTGGTGCGGCCCTCCATCAGGCGGTCCATGGCGGTCTGGATGCGCTGCTCGGTGCGGGTGTCCACACTGCTGGTGGCCTCATCCAGAATCAGGATGCGGTTGTCGGCCAGAATGGTGCGGGCGATGGTCAGCAGCTGCTTCTGGCCCTGGCTCACGTTGGAGGCGTCCTCGTTCAGCTCCATCTGGTAGCCGCCGGGCAGGGTGCGGATGAAGTGGTCGGCGTTGGCAGCCTTGGCGGCGGCAATGACCTCCTCGTCGGTGGCGTCCAGACGGCCGTAGCGGATGTTCTCCAGGATGGTGCCCTTGAACAGCCAGGTGTCCTGCAGCACCATGCCGAAGCCCTCGCGCAGAGCGCTGCGGTCAAAGTCCCGTACATCGTGGCCGTTCAGAGTGATGGCACCGGCGTCCACATCGTAGAAGCGCATGAGCAGCTTGACCATGGTGGTCTTGCCCGCGCCGGTGGGGCCGACGATGGCCACCTTCTGGCCGGGCTTCACCGTACAGCTGAAGTCGTGGATGATGGTCTTGTCCGGGGTGTAGCCGAATTTGACGTGGTCGAAGGTCACCTGACCGTCGATGCAGGCGGGGTCTGCCCGGCGGGCCGGGTCGGCGGTCTGGTCCTCTTCCGGCTCGTTCAGGAACTCGAACACCCGCTCGGCGGCAGCGGCCATGCTCTGCAGCATGTTGGACACCTGCGACAGCTGCTGGATGGGCTGGGTGAAGTTCTTGACGTACTGGATGAAGGCCTGGATGTCGCCGATGGTGATGGTGCCGTTGGCGGCAAAGATGCTGCCCACGATGGCCACCGCCACATAGCCCAGGTTGCCCACAAAGTTCATGATGGGCATCATCAGGCCCGAGAGGAACTGGCTTTTCCAGGCGGATTCGTACAGCTTGTCGTTGGCGGCGTTGAAGTCGTTCAGCACCACGGCCTCGCGGTTGAAGGCCTTGACCACGTTGTGGCCGGCATAGACCTCCTCTACCTGGCCGTTGACCACGCCCAGGGTGGCCTGCTGGGCCTTGAAGTACTTCTGGCTGAACTTGACCACCAGCAGCACCAGTGCCAGCGACACCGGCAGGATCAGCAGGGCGATCAGGGTCATGCGGGGGCTGATGGACAGCATCATGATCAGCACGCCGATCATGGTGGTCACGCTGGTGATGAGCTGGGTGATGCTCTGGTTCAGGCTCTGGCCCAGGGTGTCCACATCGTTGGTGATGCGGGACAGCACCTCGCCCACGGTGCGCTTTTCAAAGTAGGCCAGGGGCAGGCGGTCGATCTTCTGGCTGATCTGGCGGCGGAAGTCGTAGCAGACTTTCTGGGAAAGGCCGGTCATCAGCCAGCCCTGGATAAAGCTGAAGGCGCTGCTCAGCAGGTACATGCCCAGCAAAAACAGCAGGATGCGGCCGATATACCCGAAGTCGATGCTGCCGGTGCCGCGCAGCTTGGCGATCCAGCCGGTGGCAAGGGCCG
>CABQHF010000024.1 GCA_902463905.1 uncultured Faecalibacterium sp.
AAATCCGAAACCGAGCAAATGTAAAATCCATGTAAATGTAAAATCTTTTTGCATGGAAGTGTAAAAAAGTCCCGTCGGTGCAGCGTGCCTTTGCGCCGGGGCACAGAAAAAGATGGGCACAGGCGTTGTAATCGCCCACTTTTTTTACTATAATAATAGGAAGAGGTCTCCGGCTCACGGCCGGAGCACAAGGACACAGGAGGAATCAGGATGGGTACGTTCAACGTTTCGCTCAAAACGCTGACCGAGCGCGTCAGCATGGAAGTGGTGTACACCCCCAGAGAACTGGATCAGATCAGCGTGGAGATCGCCGAGGTCAACCGTCCGGGCCTGTTTCTGGCCGGATACTACGACTATTTTGACAAACTGCGTCTGCAGATCATGGGTCTGGCAGAGATGAATTTCCTCTCCGGCCTTTCCAGCGAAAAGCGCTATGAGGCGCTGGAACAGCTGTTCCGGCAGCAGCCGCCTGCCGTGATCGTCTGCCGCAGCGAGGAGCTGGAACCGTTCCCGGAGATGCTGGAACTGGCACAGAAGCACAGTGTGGCGCTGCTGCGCTCCAACGAGACGACCTGCACCCTGATGGGCAGTCTGATCAGCGTGCTGAACCTGGAGCTGGCTCCCCGCATCACCCGGCACGGCGTGCTGGTGGAGGTGTACGGCGAGGGCATCCTGATCCTGGGCGACAGCGGCATCGGCAAGAGCGAGCTGGCCATTGAGCTGGTCAAGCGCGGGCACCGTCTGGTGGCCGACGATGCGGTAGAGCTTCGCAAGGTGTCCAACCGGCAGATCATGGGCACCGCTCCGGAGAATATCCGCCACTTCATTGAGCTGCGCGGCATTGGCATCGTCAATGTGGCCCGGGTGTTCGGTGTGGGTGCGGTCAAGCTGAGCGAGAGCCTGGACCTGGTGGTCCAGCTGGAAGCCTGGGACCCCACCAAGAATTACCAGCGTACGGGTCTGGAAAACGAATATTACGACATTCTGGGCGTCAGCATTCCCAGCACCAGCATTCCGGTCTCGCCCGGACGCAACCTTGCTGTGGTGCTGGAAACCGCGGCCATCAACAACCGCCAGAAAAAGATGGGTTACAATGCGGCCAAGGAGCTGCTGATCCGTCTGGGTCTGGACGATAAACTGGACTAAAGGAGCACGCACCATGGAACAACTCAAGCAGCAGCTGCAGGCGGCTGGAATCCTTTATAAAGAAAACGAGCCGCTCTCGGAACACTGCACTTTCCGCATTGGCGGCCCGGCCGACCTGTTTGTGATGCCGCGGGATGAAGATCAGCTTTGTCAGACCGTTCAGTTCTGCAAACAGTCGAAGATCCGCTATTACCTGCTGGGCAATGGCAGCAACATCCTGTTTGCGGATGAGGGCTTTCGAGGAGCAGTCATTGATGTTTCTACCGAAGCAGCGGGAATGGGACTGTCGATTTATCAGAATGCCGACGGCGATTATATTTCGGCACCGGCAGGTCTGAAACTTTCCGAGCTGTGCAAATTTGCCCTCCAGCACGGCTACACCGGGCTGGAATTTGCCTATGGCATCCCCGGCACGGTGGGCGGTGCCGTCTACATGAACGCCGGTGCTTACGGCGGCGAAATGAAGGATGTGCTGGAAGCCGTCAGCTATCTCACCGCCGACGGCCGCTGGGTGGACAGTGAAGCGTCCGAGCTGGACTTTTCCTACCGGCACAGCGCGTTTGAAGAGAATGGTGCCTGCATCCTTGGCGCAGTGTTCCACCTGGAAAAAGGCGACCCGGATGCCATCAAGGCCCGGATGAACGAGCTGATGCAGAAGCGCATCGACAAACAGCCGCTGGACAAGCCCAGCGCCGGCAGCACCTTTAAGCGCCCGGCGGGCGCTTTTGCGGCGGCCCTCATCGACCAGTGCGGCCTGCGGGGTTACCGCCATGGCGGCGCTGCCGTGAGTGACAAGCACTGCGGTTTTGTGGTGAACCTGGGCGGTGCTACCTGTGCTGATGTGCTGGCACTGTGTGACGAGGTGCGCGCCATTGTAAAGGAAAAGACCGGCTACGATCTGGAAAAAGAGATCCGGGTCGTGAAATAAGATAGATTCAAAAAGGAGCGGGATCGGATCCATGGAACTGTTGATCGTCAGCGGACTTTCCGGTGCAGGAAAGTCGGTTGCTATGAATGCGCTGGAAGATATCGGTTATTTCTGCATTGACAACATCCCGGCGGCACTTCTGCCCAGCATCACGGCCTTTTCCAAGGCGGGCGATAACCAGCTGGAACGGGTGGCGCTGTGTATGGATGTGCGCGGCTGCCGCACGCGGGAAGAGATCGAACAGGCGCTGCAGCAGCTGGATGAGCAGAAAAAACCCTACAAGATCCTGTTTCTGGATGCGCCGGATGACGTGCTCATGCGCCGCTACAGCGAGACCCGCCGCCGTCACCCCATCAGCATCGCAGAGGGACTGTCCACCCGGGATGCTTTCCTGAAGGAACGTCAGATCCTGGAGCCGCTGCGGGTGCGGGCCAATTACACCATCAACACGGCATTGCTCTCGACTGCACAGAACAAGGAACGCATCTGCGACCTTTTCCTGAAAAATGGCGGTGCAAAAAGCGCCATGCGGCTTACCATCATGTCCTTCGGGTTCAAGTTTGGTCTGCCGCCGGAGGCGGATCTGGTACTGGATGTACGCTGCCTGCCGAACCCCTTCTATGTGCCGGAGCTCAAACACAAGACCGGCCTGGATCAGGAAGTGGTGGACTTCGTCATGAACCACCCGGAGGCAAAGCAGCTGCTGGACCGGTATGAGCAGTTTTTGCAGGTGGCACTGCCGCTCTATGTCAAAGAAGGCAAGAGCCAGCTGACCATCGCGGTGGGCTGCACCGGCGGCAAGCACCGCTCTATTACTTTTGCGCGCAAGATCGCGGAGTACTGCACATCCCTCGGCTACGAGCCGGGTGTCCAGCACCGCGATGCCATGCGCTGACCAGAATTGAGGAACCACTATGAGCTTTGCATCCCGTGCACGGGAGGAGATCGCACAACGCAGCCTGCAGAAGGACTGCTGCGTGCGTGCGGCAGCGTATGGCTTTGCCTGCTTTGCCAAATATTTTGATAAAGGGGGGCTGGTGCTCCAGACCGAGCAGCCCCACACAGTGCAGCTGGCCCGGGAACTTTTTGCCCGCTGCGGTGTGCAGGGGGACGTTCTGGAAAGGCAGCGCCCCAGCGGCGTACTGTATGAGTTCAACATCCGGGAGCCGGAACAGGTGGCGCGGATGCATGAACTGTTCGGCACCACCGGCAGCGAGACGAGCCTGCAGATCGACCCCGCCCTGATCCGCTGTCAGACCTGCGTCAGTGCATACATTGGCGCAGCTTTTTTGTGCAGTGGCACCGTCACAGACCCGCAGAAGGAGTACAATCTGGAGTTCCTGACCGCGCGCACCAATCTGGCCCGGGACTTTGAAGCCCTGCTGGCTGAGCATGAATTTGCCCCGCACCGCACCCGCCGCAACGGCGTGAACCTGGTCTACGTCAAGAACAGCGCCAATCTGGAACGACTGCTCCGCTTTATGGGGGCAGCCGGTGCGGCAGAGGAGATCCATGCACAGAAAGCCTTCAAGCAGGTGCGCAACCAGACCAACCGACAGACCAACTGCGACACGGCCAACCTTGGCAAAACGGCCCGGGCCAACGCCCAGACCCTCAGGGCCATCCGGTATCTGCAGGAAAACGATGCATTGGAAACACTGCCGGAGGTGCTGCAGCAGGCGGCAGCAGTACGGCTGCAATACCCCGACTTATCGCTTACCGCGTTGTGCGGCTGCTTTGACCCGGCGGTGAGCAAATCCGGCCTTTCGCACCGGATGAAAAAACTGGAAGCGTTGGCAGACGCCCTGCGGCAGCGCATGGAAAAAGGACAGGAGGCAGAGCCTTGAGCGAAATCAGCGAAAACAACCACTTGGGCAGAGACTTTGTCCACCTGCACATCCATACGGAATACAGCCTGCTGGACGGTGCCTGCCGCATCGACCAGCTGATGGACCGCGTCAAGGAATGCGGCCAGACCGCCATTGCCTGCACCGACCACGGCGTCATGTACGGCTGTGTGCAGTTCTATAAGGCAGCCAAAAAGGCGGGCATCAAGCCCATCATCGGCTGTGAAGTCTATGTGGCTACCCGCACCCGTTTTGACAAGGTGAACAAGATCGACGGCAACAACCATCTGATCCTGCTGTGCAAGAATGAGACCGGCTACAAAAACCTGATCAAAATGGTCTCGGCAGCGTTCGTGGAGGGTTTTTATTCCAAGCCCCGCGTGGACAAGCAGCTGTTGGAACAGTATCACGAGGGCCTGATCTGCCTGTCGGCCTGTCTGGCCGGTGAGGTGCCGCAGGCCATTCTGGCCGGGGACTACGAGCGGGCCAAGGCCACGGCCTTGTGGTATCGGGATTTGTTCGGAGAAGGCAATTATTACATCGAATTGCAGGACCATGGGCTGGAAGAGGACAACATCGTTCTGCCGCAGCTCATCAAGCTGGCGCGGGAAACCGGCATCCCCATGGCGGCCACCAATGACTCCCATTATCTGCGCAAGGAAGATGCTAAGATGCAGGCCATCCTGCTGTGCATCCAGACCGGCAAGACCATTCAGGATGCCGACCGCATGGAGTTCCAGACCGACGAATTTTACGTCAAGACTACAGATGAAATGTATGACCTGTTCTCCATGGTGCCGGAAGCCTGCGAAAACACGGCGAAAATTGCAGAACAGTGCAACTTTGACTTTGAGTTTGGCCACACCAAGATTCCTTATTATAAAGCCCCGGACGGCATGGATAATCAGGCATTCTTTGAAAAGCTCTGCTGGGAGGGTCTTGAACGCCGGTACGGGCCCAATGTCCCGCAGGCCAACAAGGACCGCCTGAGCTATGAGATCGGCGTGGTCAAAACCATGGGCTACACCAACTACTACCTTATCGTCTGGGACTACATCAATTACGCCAAAAGTCAGGGCATCCCGGTGGGCCCGGGCCGTGGTTCCGGTGCAGGTAGCATTGCGGCCTACAGCGTAGGCATCACGGATATCGACCCCATCCGGTACAATTTGATCTTCGAGCGCTTCCTGAACCCGGAGCGCGTCAGCATGCCTGATTTTGATGTGGACTTCTGCTACGAGCGTCGGCAGGAGGTCATTGATTACGTCAATCGGAAATACGGGGCCGATCATGTGGCGCAGATCGTCACCTTCGGTACCATGGCCGCCCGCAACGCCATCCGCGATGTGGGCCGTGTGATGGGTATCCCGTATCAGCAGGTGGATGTGGTGGCAAAGCTGGTGCCCATGGAGCTCAAGATGACCCTGAAACGGGCACTGGAAGTTTCCACCGAGCTGAAGAAGCTCTATGACACCGACCCGCAGGTCACCGAGCTCATTGACACCGCTTTGAAGGTGGAGGGCATGCCGCGGCATGCGTCCACCCATGCGGCGGGCGTGGTCATCACGCCGGAACCTACCGACTACTATCTGCCGCTGGCCACCAACGACGGCCTGCCGGTGACTCAGTTCAACATGACCGAGATCGAGGAACTGGGCCTGCTGAAAATGGACTTTCTGGGCCTGCGCACCCTGACCGTCATCCGGGACGCGGAGACGGCTGTGCAGAAGCATCACCCGGAGTTCTCCATCCAGAAGCTGGATTACGACGACCCGGAGACCTATAAAATGCTGGGACAGGGCGACACCGAGGGTGTGTTCCAGCTGGAATCTTCCGGCATGAAGCAGGTGCTTGTAGGCCTGCAGCCGCAGAATCTGGAAGATGTTATCGCTCTGATCAGCCTGTACCGCCCCGGTCCCATGGATTCCATCCCCACCTACCTGCGCAACCGCCACGAGCCGGATAAGATCAGCTACAAGGCCCCGCAGCTGGCCCATATCCTGGACGTGACCAACGGCTGCATCGTCTATCAGGAACAGGTCATGCAGATCTTCCGGGAGCTGGCAGGCTTCTCCTTCGGGCAGGCAGACAACGTCCGCCGTGCCATGAGCAAAAAGAAGCACGCCGTGATGGAGGCCGAGCGGGAACACTTTGTGCATGGCTGCACCGAGCCGGGCCACGAGTGCCCCGGCTGTGTGGCCAACGGCATTTCGGAAAAGGTCGCCAACGAGATCTACGATGAGATGTCCAGCTTCGCATCCTACGCTTTCAACAAGAGCCACGCGGCCTGCTATGCGTATGTGGCTTTCCAGACGGCTTACCTCAAGTGCCATTACCCCAGCGAGTTCATGGCCGCATTGCTGACCAGCGTGCTGGACAACACGGACAAGGTCATCGAGTATTCCGGCGAGTGCGCCCGCCTTGGCATCAAGGTGCTGCCGCCGGATGTGAACGTTTCGGGCGGCGGCTTTACGGCTGACGAAAAGGGCCAGATCCGCTTTGGCATGAATGCGGTCAAGAACGTGGGCCGCAACCTGATCGAGAATGTGGTGAAGGAGCGCCGGAACAAGCCCTATACCAGCCTGTATGATTTCTGCAAGCGGATGCACGGCAATGAGCTGAACCGCCGGGCGGTGGAGTGCCTGATCAAGGCCGGTGCCTTCGACCACATGGGCAACAACCGCCACAGCCATGTGGAGGCCGTGGAGGGCATCCTGAAGAGCATCGAGACCGACACCCGCCGTAATCTGGACGGCCAGCTGGATCTGTTCACGGTGATGAACGGGGGAGAGCAGGACACCGCGCAGGAGGACCGCTACGAGATCCGCCAGCTGCCGGAGTACAGCCACACCGAGCTGCTGCAGCAGGAAAAAGAGGTCAGCGGCCTGTATCTGTCGGGCCACCCGCTGGACGCCTACCGGGAAAAGATGGCCCGCATCGGTTCCCACACCATTAAGGCTCTCACCGGCGAGGACGCCCATGTGACCGACGGCGAGAAGGTCCGCGTGGTCTGCGCCGTGGTCAAGAACCGCATGATGACCACCAAGTCCAACAGCATGATGGCCTTTACCAGCGTGGAGGACCTGACCGGCACCATGGAGGTGATCGTGTTCCCCAAGGTGCTGGACACCTTCCGGGATGCCATCCGCGAAAATGCGGTCGTGGTCATCGACGGACGGCTGTCGGTGCGGGAGGATGAGGCCTCCAAGCTGCTGGCGGACAGCATCGTGCCCATTGACAGCTACGATCCTGCCCGCCCGCAGAACGGCCGCCCAGACCCGGTCAAAGCGGCGGCAAAACGGCTGTATATCCGCCTGCCGTCCCGCAGTTGCCCGCAGTATGCCAAGGTGATCAACCTGTTGAGCATCTTTGACGGCAATATGCCGGTGATCCTGTATCTGGAGGATACCAAACAGAAACTTGCTGCACCCCGGCACCTGTACACTTCCGGGCATCCGCTCTTCTTTGAAGAGCTGGAAAGACTGGTCGGCGCGGAAAACATTGCAACAAAATGACATCTCCGTGCACGAATCTCTACAAAAACTCCACGGGATGAATATTTTCAAACGGCAAAGTTTGTGCTATAATAAACAAAGCGAGTTTAACAATTCTTTCGATGCAAACAATGGGCGGCGTAAATGAAGAAGGGCGATCGCTCATGGGTGAATGAAGAAACAAATTGGAGGGAATCTCTCGTATGGAAAAGCAGATCAAAACGATTGGCGTGCTGACAAGCGGCGGCGATGCTCCTGGCATGAACGCTGCTGTGCGCGCAGTGGTTCGCACCGGCCTGCACAAGGGTTATCGAATGATCGGCATTCAGCGCGGCTACAATGGCCTGCTGAACGGCGAATGCTTTGAAATGAACCTGCGCAGTGTCTCGAATATCATCTCTGCCGGCGGCACCATCCTGTACACCGCCCGCTGCCTGGAGTTCAAGACCAAGGAAGGCCAGGATCGCGGCGCTGCCAAGTGCCGTGAACTGGGCATTGATGCTCTGGTGGTCATCGGCGGCGACGGCTCTTACCGCGGTGCCCGCGAGCTTGCACACCGCGGCATCCCGATGATCGGTCTGCCCGGCACCATCGACAACGATATCGCCTGCACCGAGTACACCATCGGCTACGATACGGCCATGAACACCGCACTGGAAATGATCGACAAGCTGCGCGATACCACCCAGAGCCACGACCGCTGCAGCGTGGTCGAGGTCATGGGCCGCAACGCCGGCTACATTGCCCTGAATGTCGCCATCGCCTCCGGCGCTATGGCTGTCCTGCTGCCGGAGAAGGAATTCGATATGCAGCATGATATTCTGGATAAGATCGCTGAGACCCAGAAGACCGGCAAGCGCCACTTCATCATCATCGTCGCCGAAGGCGTGGGCCATGCACAGGAGATCGCAAACGAGATCCAGGCCCGCACCGGCATCGACTCCCGCGCCACCATCCTGGGCCATGTCCAGCGCGGCGGCTCTCCCACGCTGCGTGACCGCGTGAACGCATCCGCCATGGGCTACCAGGCCGTGTGCCTGCTGGAGCAGGGCAAGTACAACCGTATCGTCGGCATGAAGGGCGAGAAGCTGGTGGACTACCCGGTGGATGAGGCACTCGAAATGACCAAGACCCTCGACCCGGTTCTGATCGACGTCTGCAACACCATTTCTATCTGATTTTTCTGCATTGTATTTCAGGAGCTGTTCTCTCGGCTAAGCTGGGAGGACGGCTTCTTTTTTTGCCTTGCGCAAAGGCTGGAACGCGCACTTTTGAATTGCTCTGAAAACCGCAAAAAGCGCATTGAAATATTATCATAGGAACGAATGATTTTGCAGTTAATAAACAGAGAGTATCTTTCGAAATTGATTTAAAATCAACCTACAGATAGAGAATGACACCGATTTCATAGCGAGAAAATACACTTTGTATTCTTATCTTTGCAGAGTGCCGCCCGGTGTGGTATACTAGCAATGTACAAAAACGGTGCCCTGCGGGAGAGGCTTTTCCCGGCACAGGGCGCGCGGCAGGAGAGTGATTTGTTTGGAACTGGAACAGGCCAAGAAGCGCGTGGAGGAATTGCGCGCTGTCATTGAAAAAAATAACCGGCTCTATTATGATCAGGATGCCCCGGAACTGGAGGATTTTGAATACGATGCACTGACGCGGGAATTGAAAGCACTGGAGGCACAGTTCCCACAGCTGATCACCCCGGCTTCGCCGACCCAGAAGGTGGGCGGCACCCCCAGCGGGCGCTTTGCCAAGGTGATCCATGCGGTCAAGATGGAAAGCCTGCTGGATGCCTTCTCGGATGACGAGCTGCGCGATTTTGACCGCCGCGTGCGGGACGCCGGCATCGAGCCGGAATATGTGGTGGAAATCAAGATCGACGGCCTTTCCTGCAGCCTGGAATACGAGAACGGCGAACTTGTCCGGGCTTCTACCCGTGGCGACGGCGTGGTAGGCGAGGATGTGACCCAGAATGTCCGGGCCATCAAGCGCATCCCCAAGACGCTGAAAAATGCACCGGAATTTCTCGAAGTGCGCGGCGAAGTCTATATGCCGCATGAGGCTTTCCAGAAGCTGTGCGCCGAGCAGGAACTGCAGGGTGCTGCCCCCTTCAAGAACCCGCGCAACGCGGCGGCCGGATCCCTGCGCCAAAAGGATGCCAAGATCACCGGCAGCCGCGGCCTGTCCATTTTCGTGTTCAACGTCCAGCAGATCCGCGGCAAGGAGCTGACCCGCCACTCGGACAGTCTGGATTACCTCAAGAGCCTCGGCCTGCCGGTTTCGCCGCGCTACCATGTGGTGCACGACATCGAGCAGGCTATTGCGGAGATCGAGCAGATCGGCCAGAACCGCTCCAAGCTGGATTTTGACATGGACGGAGCGGTCATCAAGGTGAACGATTTTGCCCAGCGGGATCAGATGGGTTCCACCAACAAATTCCCGCGCTGGGCCATCGCGTTCAAGTACCCGCCGGAGGTCAAGGAGACCACCCTGCGCAGCATCGAAGTGGCGGTGGGCCGCACCGGTGTCCTGACCCCCACAGCCTGCTTTGACCCGGTCTTTCTGGCCGGTACGACCGTGGCGCGCGCCACCCTCCACAATGAGGACTTTATCCGGCAGTTCGGCCTGTGCATCGGCGACACCATCCAGGTGCGCAAGGCCGGCGATATCATCCCGGAAGTGATCGGCGTCACCCACCACGCAGAGGATGCCCAGCCCTATGAGATGCCGACGGTCTGCCCGTCCTGCGGTGCACCGGTGGTGCATCTGGAGGACGAGGCTGCCCTGCGCTGCGTGAACCCGGAATGCCCGGCACAGGCTCTGCGCAACATCATCCATTTTGCCTCCCGCGACGCCATGGACATCGACGGCCTGGGCACTGCTGTGGCAACACAGCTGGTGGAAAAGGGCATGGTGCACTCGGCGGCGGATATCTACACCCTCACCCGTGAACAGCTGCTGACGCTGGACAAATTCAAGGAGAAAAGTGCGGACAATCTGCTGAACGCCATCCGGCGCTCGAAGGAGAACAATCTGGACAAATTACTGTTCGGTTTT
This sequence comes from uncultured Faecalibacterium sp., assembly GCA_902463905.1. GTDB lineage: Bacteria > Bacillota > Clostridia > Oscillospirales > Ruminococcaceae > Faecalibacterium. The sequence continues at coordinate 10,482 of CABQHF010000024.1, forward strand.
GGCATCCGCAACATCGGCGATAAAGCCGCCGCCCTGCTGGCGGAACACTTCGGTTCCCTGCAGGCCATCCGGGAAGCGGACGCTGCTGCCATCGGCGAGATCGACGGCTTTGGCGGTGTGATGGCCCAGAGCGTGGTGGAGTTCTTTGCCAAGGAGGGCACCACGGATCTTGTGCACCGCCTGGCGGATGCTGGGGTCAATATGCAGTGGAAGGGTGAGCCGAAGGGGGACAAACTGGCGGGCAAAACGCTGGTGGTCACCGGCACGCTGGAAACGCTCTCCCGCAATGAGGCGGAAGCCCTCATCGTCAAAAACGGCGGCAAGGCCAGCGGGTCGGTCTCCAAAAAGACCTCCTATGTGGTGGCCGGTACGGCAGCCGGTTCCAAGCTGACCAAGGCCCAGGCTCTGGGTGTTCCGGTGCTGACCGAGGAGGAATTCCTCGAGATGCTCAAAGAAGAATAGCAGCATTTATCACAGCCTCTGCGGCTTTCCAGGCCGCAGGGGCTTTTTTTGTTTGTGCAGTTCTATGCAGGCGGCTGCCGCATACACTGGTAGCACAAGCTGTACCAGAAAAAGGAGGTGCCCGTTGTGGACGAGTATTACCGCGCAATCCGTCTGCTGCCTGCATGGCTGGCTCAGCCGCTGGCCCGGCTGCCGCAGCAGACTGCTGAAAAGGTGCACGAACTGCGGCTGCGGACAGGCTGTGGAGTTTGTCTTTCCATTGCTGGGCAGCAGACGGCGCTGGACGAGCTGCCGGAATGCCCATCGGCACTGCGCGGCAGGAAACTGGACGCGCTGCAGATGGACGAGATCTTCCATGTGCTCTGCGGCGGCTCAGTACATACCCATCAGGCAGAGCTGGCGCAGGGCTATCTGACCACGGCATCCGGCTGCCGTGTGGGCGTGGGCGGCAGATTCGTGCAACGCGGGCCGGAGGATGTTGTTTTGCAGGAACTCTGGTCGCTGAATTTCCGCATTGCAAGGCCTGTCTGTACGGAGCTCCCGGCGGAACTGTGTGCCCTTTTGCAGGAGCATTTTATCGGGGCGCTTCTGGTGGGCGAACCGGACAGCGGCAAGACCACCCTCTTGCGGCAGATCGCCCGGGAACTGGCTGCGCAGAAAAGGACGGTCGCGGTGATCGATGAGCGGGGAGAGCTGTTCCCGCCGGGGCAGCAACGGGAAATGCAGGCCATCGACTGCATCAGCGGCCTGCCCAAAGGCTGTGCGGTGCAGATGGCCCTGCGGACACTGGCACCGCAGGTGATCCTGCTGGACGAACTGGGAGGTCTGGAAGAAATTACAGCGCTGGAACAGGGGTTTTTCAGCGGGGTGGAGTTTGTGGCCAGCATCCATGCACCGGCACCGGAAGATGCCCTACGCAGGCCGCAGGTGCAGGCTCTGCAGCGGCAGGGGGCACTGCGGTTTCTGGTGCAGCTGGAGGGCCGCCGCGCACCGGGCAGGGTTCGGGAAATCCGGCGGCTGTGATGCTGCATCTTCTGGGTGCGCTGCTGCTGCCGCTGTGCGGCTGGCTGGCCGGAGACGCCGTGCAGGCCCGCACGGTGCAGCACCTCGCTGCACTGCAGGCCTGCATTGCGCTGCTGGAGCGCATCCGGCAGGAGATCGCTTTCCGCCGGGCAGATCTGCAGCAGCTCTATGTGCAGCTGTGCCGGGAAGGAGCGCTGGAACCGGGCGCCCGCTGCCTGCAGGAGATCCCGCCGCCGGAGGGGCTGACCCGCGCCGAGCAGCAGTGCTTCCGGGAATGTATGTCCGGCCTTGGCCGCACGGAGGCGCAGCAGGAATGCGAACAGCTGGATTACTACCGCGCCCGCCTGCAGGCCCTGCAGGAAAGGGCGGAATCAGCTGCCCGGCGGCAGGCCGATCTGCCCCGCAAGCTGGGTCTTGCGGCCGGCATGGCGGCGGCGCTGCTGCTCATTTGAATTCAGGAAATGCGGAGGAACAAAGCAGATGGAAATCGATCTGGTGTTCAAAATCGCCGCCATCGGCATCATCGTGGCAGTGCTCAACCAGCTTCTCATCCGCTCCGGGCGGGAGGATCAGGCCATGATGACCACCCTTGCCGGTCTGGTGGTGGTGCTGTCCATTCTGGTCAAACAGATCAGCACCCTGTTCGTTACCATCAAGGCACTGTTTGCGCTATGACCGCCGCCTGGGTCACCCTGGGGCTCATCGCAGTGCTGACGGTGGTGCACGCACTTTTGCAAAAAGAACTCCCGGCCTATGCGCTGCTGCTTTCTCTGGGGGCGGTGGTGCTGCTGCTCGTGCGGCTTGGCGGCACCTTCCGCAGCGTTCTGGAGGGGGTCGCATTGCTGGGTCAGCAGACGGACAAGCAGGCTTTCCAGTGCCTGCTGCGCAGCACCGGTATCCTGCTGCTTGCCGACTACACCCGCGCCCTGTGCAAGGAAAGCGGCGCGGAGGCGCTGGGCTGGTGCGCGGGCCTTGCGGGGCGCTGTCTGGTGCTGGCAGCGGTGTTCCCCCTGCTGGAAGAGGTGTGCCAGCGGATCTGGAGGCTGGCCGGATGAAGTGCAGGAAGGTTTTGGCGGCGCTTATGCTGCTGGCAGCAGTGCCGCTCTGGGCGGTGCGGGCTGCCGCGCTGGATGCCCTGCCCGGCAGGGAACTGTGGCAGCCTTACCTGACGCAGAGTGCGCAGAGCACCACAGAGTTTGCCGAAGATCCGGTGTCGGCATTGCTGGCGCTTTTACCAGCTTCACCTTTGCGGCTTCTGACCGATACGATACACAGCTACGCGGATCTTCTGCTGTTTTTGCTGCTGCTGACGGTCCTGTCATTTCTCGTCGGAGATGCAGCGGACGGGGCGCTGCTGGACCTTGCGGCTGTGGGCGGCTGCGGGGTGCTCATCTGGGGCGACCTGATGGCGCTGGCGCAGTCGGTCTGCGAAAAAATGGACAGCTGGCGGCTCTTCCTTGCAAACTTTCTGCCGGTGTGCGGGGCGGTCCTGACGGCGGGCGGCGAGGTGAACGCCGGGGCGGCAGCCAGTGGTTTTCTGCTGACCGTGCTGGCACTATTAGCGCAGGGGAGCGCACTGTGCATCCGGCCGCTGCTGCAAAGCTATCTTGCCATCAGCATGGTCTGCTGCATCCACCAACAGACCGGCCTCCCGGAGGCCTGCCGGATGAGCGGGCAGCTGCTGCGGAAAAGCATTTCGGCGGGTGGAAAGCTGTTTGTGCTTCTGCTCGGCGTGCAGCGGGTCATCACGCTGCAGCTGGATCGTACCACGTCACGCCTGGGTCAGCTGCTTACAGGCAGCGTCCCGGTGATCGGCCAGGCACTGAGCAGCGCAGCCGATACGGTGCTGGCCGGGATGCAGCTGCTCAAAAGCTCTCTGGGGGTCGCGGCACTGATGATTTTAGGCGCGGAGTTTGTCCCACTGTATCTGGGCTTGCTGTTCCATCTGTCGGTCCTTTCCGGGTGCAAAGTTCTGTGCAGCTTTGCAGGCATCGACCGGTGCCGGGCACTGTTTGCCTGCCTGACTGAGGCAGTGCGCTGCATGGCGGCGATCACGGCGCTGTTCTTCTCCCTGACAATGGTCGGCGTGGCCCTGATGACGATGGTGAACGGAGGATGACATGCGGGTCGTGACGGCATTCTGTCTTGCGTGCATCTACGCAGAACTGGCCCTGCAGCTGGTGGAAGCGGGCTGGGCGCGCCGAAGCATAAAAGCGGTGGCAGGGCTATATATTTTAACAGTTCTGCTCCGCGCGGCGGCAGCACTCCCGGCAAAAGCGATACCGCTGCCAAAGCCGGTGCAGTCGTCTGCCTCCATTGTGGGCGCGGAGACCACGCTCCTGGAAGAAGCATCCCGCCAGTTGAACGAGATCCTTGCCGCAGAATGCAGGGCGCAGTCTGGTGTAGAAGTCCGGGTGGAAACGGAACTGATGCGGACGGCGGACGGGGTGCAGGCCGCCCGTGCGGTGCTGTGGGTGCCGCAGGACTGCCCGGCAGAGATGCAAGCGCAGCTGGTGGAGCTTTTGCAAAGAGAACTCGGTACGCAGGCAGTCACGGCGGCAAAAGAGGCAGAGCCATGAAAACGACGATCACGGCATTTTTTCAGGGATGCAAAGGCCCACAGGGGCGCACAAGGCTTGCGGTGCTCATCGGCGGAGCGGCCATGCTGCTGCTTTTGCTGTCGGAGCTGCTCCCGGCCAAGGCAGAGCCTGCCGCAGCCAGTACGGCCCCGCAGGAGGCTGCTGCCTACCAGAACAGCCTGGAAGACCGGCTGGAAACGCTCATCTCGCAGATGGACGGGGCGGGCAAGACCACCGTGATGCTCACGCTGGAGACCGGGGAGGAAACGATCTATGCGCTGGATACGCAGTCCGGGCAGATGCAGGAACAGCAGACACATGTTCTGCTGGAAGATGGCTCCGCCCTGGCAGAAACGGTCTATCAGCCGCAGATCCGCGGCGTGGCCGTGCTGTGCGACGGCGGGGGAGATGT
>CABQHF010000025.1 GCA_902463905.1 uncultured Faecalibacterium sp.
ACATGATGGAGGTGATGACCTCGTTGATGTTGAAATAGGCCTTGAAGAAGCCGGGAATGGCACCCCAGAGGCCGCCCAGGAGAGTGGCTACCAGCAGGCAGACGTACCAGGGCATCTTGAGCATGATGGCGCAGTACAGGGCACCGTAGGCACCCAGCGTGTACTGACCGGCGGCACCGATGTTGAACAGGCCGGTCTTGAAGGCAAATGCCACGGACAGGCCGGTCATGACCAGGGGTGCTGCGTTGGCCAGCTCCTTGCCGACGCCGTAGGGAGCGTCGTGGAAGCCGCCTTTCAGGATGCGCACAAAGCCGTCGCCCCAGGCGTGTGCCGGGTTGATGGCCAGCAGCACCAGAAAGCCCACGATCAGACCGATGAGGATGCACAGCAGAGCCGCCAGCACACTGGTGACCGAGCTTTGCAGACCGCTGTGGGAAAGTTTTTTCTTGTCCATTTGTTACTTAGTCTCCTTTCCCTGCTTGCGTGCACCGGCCATATACAGGCCCAGTTCCTGCACGGTGGTGGTCTTGGGGTCAAACTCGCCCACGATCTCGCCCTCGTACATGACCAGGATGCGGTCGGACAGGTTCATGACCTCGTCCAGCTCCAGGCTGACCAGCAGCACGGCCTTGCCCTTGTCGCGCTCCGCCACGATCTGGCTGTGGATATATTCAATAGCGCCCACGTCCAGGCCGCGGGTGGGCTGCACGGCAATGAGCAGCTTGGGATCCCTGTCGATCTCACGGGCAATGATCGCCTTCTGCTGGTTGCCGCCGGACATGCTGCGCACGATGGTGGAGCTGCCCTGGCCGCTGCGCACGTCGTACTGTGCGATCAGCCGGTCGGAGTACTCACGCACTTTATCCGAACGGATGAAGCCGCCCTTCTGGAACTCCGGCTGCCAGTAGCGCTGCAGCACCATGTTGTTCTCCAGGCTGTAGTCCAGCACCAGACCGTGCTTGTGGCGGTCCTCCGGGATGTGGCTCATGCCGTCCTTGGAACGCTGGCGGATGGAGGCGTGGGTGATGTCCTTGCCGTCCAGCGTGATCTTGCCGCTGGTCAGCTTTTCCAGGCCGGTCAGGCCATAGATGAACTCGGTCTGGCCGTTGCCCTCGATGCCTGCCAGGCAGACGATCTCACCGGCATGCACCTGGAAGGAAACGTCCTTGACGGCGTCCTTCTTGCGCTGGTCGTTGTGCATGGTCACGTCCTGCACGTCCAGCACCACGGCACCGGGCTTTGCAGGCTGCTTTTCCACCTGCAGCTGCACATCACGGCCCACCATCATGCGGGAAAGTTCTTCCTTGGTGGTGTCCTTGATGTCCACGGTGCCCATGTACTTGCCCTTGCGCAGCACGGTGCAGCGGTCGGCCACGGCCATGATCTCGTTCAGCTTGTGGGTAATGAACAGGATGGACTTGCCTTCCTTCTTGAACCCGCGCATGATCTCCATCAGCTCGTCGATCTCCTGCGGGGTCAGCACAGCGGTGGGCTCATCGAAGATCAGGATCTCGTTGTCGCGGTACAGCATTTTCAGGATCTCCACGCGCTGCTGCATGCCCACCGAGATATCGCTGACAAGGGCATCCGGGTCCACGCGCAGGCCGTACTTTTCGCTCAGGGCCATGACCTTCTTGCGGGCCTCGGCTTTCTGCAAAAAGCCCATTTTATTGGGCTCCACACCCAGAATGATGTTGTCCAGAACGCTGAAGCATTCCACCAGCTTGAAGTGCTGGTGCACCATGCCGATGCCCAGTGCATTTGCATCGTTGGGGTTGCGGATGGCGACCTCCTTGCCGTTCTTGCGGATCTGACCGGCTTCCGGCTGATACAGACCGAAAAGCACGCTCATCAGCGTACTTTTGCCGGCGCCGTTCTCGCCCAACAGAGCATGTACCTCGCCTTTGCGCAGCTGCAGGGTGATATCATCGTTTGCCTTGATACCAGGGAATTCCTTGGTGATATGGAGCATCTCGATCACAAAATCCTCTGCCAATCTGCTCACTCTCCTTTCGTGCCGTAGCGACACCTATACTATTCTATTTTTCATTATACCTGATTTCCGACAAATTGCACACTGCTTTTTTCGTTTTTGGCGGAAAGTACAGATAAAAGTATTACTTTTATTGCATTCTGCCCAGTTTTGGGAGAGTTTTTCCGGCCCGGATATACAAAAACAGGGTGCCCGCCTGCAAAAGGGCACCCTGTTTCGCAATTAGTAATTCATTAACACGGCCTGCCGGTTTTGCCTGCAGGCCGCAGGGAACGCTTGGGTTACTGGATGTAGTTGACAGTGGTGAACTCGCTGACGGTGGGCTTGGTAGCGTCATCGGAGTTGTTGTCCACAGTGATCTCGCCGCTCTTGATCTTGTCCTTGACGGTCTCGTACTCGTCCTTGGTGAAGGTCTCGAAGTTCCAGCTGTCGTCTGCGGTGGGCAGGCCGATGTAATCGCCGTCCTCCAGACCGAAGTTGCCGTTGGAAGCAGCAATGTCGCCCCAATCGCCGGCCTCGATGTCGGACAGAGCGGTGTTGACAGCCTCGGACAGACCCTTCATGGCAGAGGTGATGAACGGGTTGTAAGCGTAGGTGCCGTCGGCCACGCCGTTTGCACCGATGTAGTTCTGGTCAACGTCCACGCCGATGACGTAGCCGTTGTTCTTCAGAGCAGCCTCCACAGCAGAGGTGTAGATGCCGCCGCCGCAGGCAAACACGACCTGAGTGCCGTTGGAGTACCAGCCCTCCATACGAGAGGTGATGTTGGCATCGCCGTAGAACTGGCCGCCGTAGAAGTAGTTGATCTCGATGTTCTGGCCCAGCTCCTGAGCAGCGGCGTCAGCGCCCTGCACGAAGCCATAGCCGTAACGGATCACAGCGGGCACAGCCATGCCGCCCAGGAAGCCCAGCTTGGTCTTGCCGTCCTTGGCGATCGCGTAACCAGCCAGGTAACCTGCCTGCTCTTCCTTGAAGGTGATGCAGTAGCAGTTTGCGGGGATGGTATCCGTGCCGATATCGAACTGGGTCACGTCGATGGCGATGAACTTGACATCGGGGTACTGGTCAGCAGCCCATGCCAGAGAAGCACCGTACAGGTAGCCGACGCAGACGATCACGTCTGCACCGTCGTTGACAGCCTGACGGATCATGGTCTCACGATCCTCATCGGAAGCGTCAGCCTCAGGGATGTAGTACTGGCAGTCATCACCCATGTAGCCGGAAACAGCCATCCAGCAAGCCTGGTTGAAGCTCTCATCGTCGATCGTGCCGGTGTCGCAGGTCAGAGCGACCTTGACGATCTTCTCGCCGCCCTCAGCAGCAGAGGAAGCGGTGGAAGCAGCAGCGGAAGAAGCGGTGCTGGTGGAAGAAGCGGAAGAACCGCCACAAGCGGTCAGAGCAGCGGCGGCGGCAGCAGCACCAGCCACAGCCAGGAAATTACGACGAGAAATCTTCATAAGAAAGTCTCCTTTTTTTCGATCATGATGTGTCTGTCAGAACATGCCTGTAAAATGCAGGCACTGACACATTTACTGGCTCAAGTATAGCGGGAAGATGTGTGAGATGCAAGCACTTTTCGATTACAAAACATTTACAATATCTTTGTAAAATTCTTCAAAAAGTATTACTTTTGTGCATTTTCTGCACCTTCTGTTTTGTGCCGGACGCCGTTTTATTTTTCCACGGCGGCATTTCCGGCCACGTTGGAAGGGCCGAACCCGAAGGGCAGCAGCTCGTCCATGCTGCGCTCGATGAAATCATCCGGCGTTCTGGCCATGATCACATTCAACTCCGGGCCGCCGAACTCGAACAGCGCCTGCCGGCACACACCGCAGGGCGAGGTGATCTGTTTGTTCACCTCACCGCGGCGGCTGCCCACCACCGCAATATCGGTGAACTCGGTCACACCGTCGGCCACGGCCTTGAACAGTGCCGTGCGCTCGGCACAGCTGGTGGGGGTGAAGGCGGCGTTCTCCACATTGCAGCCGGTGTAGATGCGGCCATCCTTTGCGCGCAGGGCAGCGCCCACCATGAAATCGGAATACGGCACATAGGCCTTTTCCCGGGCAGCCAGCGCCATACGGATCAGTTCCTTTTTTTCTTCCAGTGTCAGGCTGGTCATAAAGCATTCTCCTTCCTGTCCCGTTGGGTCAAAAACAGCGCGGCCCCTGTTTTTGCAGGCTGCCGCGCTGAGCGTTACCGGTTTTTAGTATTCTGCACCCAGAGCGATCTTCATCATGTCGGTGAAGCTCTTCTGGCGCTGCTCGGCGGTGGTGATCTCCGGGGCCACAAAGCTGTCGGAGATGGTCAGCAGGCAGGCAGCGTGCTTGCCCAGCACCTTTGCATTGGCAAACAGGGCAAAGCTCTCCATCTCCACGCACAGGCAGCCGCGCTCGTCCCGCAGCTTTTCCCAATAGGCAGGCTTTTCGTCGGAGGGCTGGCGGTAAAACACATCCGAAGAGTGGATGTTGCCCTCGATGAGGGGAATGCCCTGCTTGGCGGCGGAAGCGCGCAGCTTGTCGTTCAGGGTCTGGCTGGGCAGGGTGGTGTCGCCCTCAAAGCCGCTCTGCACACGGGCATAGTTGGACTCGCTCACTGCGCCGGTGGACAGCACCACATCGAACAGTTTGGCCTTCTCGGTGTAGCTGCCGGCAGAGCCGATGCGGATGATGTTGTCCACATCGTAGAACTTGAACAGCTCATAGGAATAGATGCCGATGGACGGCATGCCCATGCCGCTGCCCATCACGCTGATGGGGCGGCCTTCATAGGTGCCGGTAAAGCCCAGCATGCCGCGCACACCGGTCACCTGACGCACATCCTGCAGGAAGGTGTCGGCAATGAACTTGGCGCGCAGAGGGTCACCGGGCATGAGGACCGTCTTGGCGAAATCGCCCTTTTCGGCGCTGTTGTGAGGGGTAGACATAGAACATCTCTCCTTTTTTCCTATTGATAGCAGATGGGCCTTTCCCCTTTGGGAAAAGCCCTTTCTGCCAAGTTACCTGTATCTGCTGCGGTTGAACACGTTCTGCGGGGCGATGTAGGAACCGTTGCGGCGGATCTCGAAGTGGCAGTGGTTGCCGCTGGAGCGGCCGGTGCTGCCCACATAGCCGATCAGCTGACCCTGCTTGACGGTCTGGCCTGCATGGACTGCCAGCGACAGGCAGTGTGCATACACGGTGGTGTAGCCGTTGCCATGGTTGATGATGATGGAGTAGCCATAGCCCGTACCTGCACCAGCCTTGTTGTAACCGGCCTTGGTGACGGTGCCGCCTGCCGAAGCGTAAATGGGCGTACCGGCGGCGGCGCAGATATCCACGCCCTTGTGGCTGCCGCCGTACCAGCGCGAGCAGTTCCGGTAGCCGGGCACCGGCCAGATGAACTGACCGCTGCCGGTGATGTAGGAAGTGCTGGTGGTCACCTTCTTGGTGCCCACCACGATCTTTTCGGTCACAGGCTCCTTGATCACTTCGGTGCTCAGGATCTGCTGGCTCAGCTGGGTGCCGTTGGTGTCGTACACACGCTGGGCCGTCACGCTGCGGATGCCGTTTTCACCGGTCTGGGTGGTCTTTTTGGTGCCCACATTGTATTCGTTGGACTTGCTCGTCTCGGTGGTGTAGGGGATCTCTTCCTGCCAGGTCTCGATCTTGGTGATGCGCACCTCCAGCGTGGCCTCCTGTTTGGTCACGATGAGCTCATCGCCCGCCTGGATGTTGGAAGTCTCGGTGAGGGCTGCGCCCTTGAAGTTGGTGTTCAGCTCACACAGTTCCCGGAAGGTCAGGTCATTCTTCTGGGCGATGCTCCACAGGGTATCGCCCGTCTGCACGGTGTAGATCTTTTCCTGCTGCTGCACGCCGGAGAGCATGGTCTCTACGTCGCTCTCGTCCTGGAAGTTCTCGTTGAAATAGATACCATTTTCCAGGGTGACTTCCTTGTTGAAACCCACCGTCACATTGGAATCGTCCGGATCCTCGTAGGGTTCCAGCAGGCTGCTCAGGTAGCTCTGCAGGGCGGTGCCGTCGGAGCACACGGCCGTCAGCTCACCGTCCAGATACAGGGCGGTGCCCTCACTGATCTGGTCACTGGAAGTTTTCAGGATGGCATCGGCCATCTGGCCTTCGTCCAGCACATCGTGTGCCGCCGAGATGGTGTAGGTAGGTTCCACCGTCCACTGGGTGTCGTCATCGGTGCCGGCGTAGTTGATACGTTCCTGCACCGCCTCACGGGCCGAGTTGAACACGTCCTCGTTGGCCACATAGCCCACGGTCTGGCCGTTCACCTGCACTTCCAGCGCATAGGGCTGGCGGAGGGTGTTCTGCATCACCATGACCATACCGGCAAGTGCCAGCACCGGCAGGATGTACATGGCCATACGCGGCAGGGTGCGCACATTGCGCCGCACGCCGCTGGCCAGATAATGCACGCTGGCTTTCACGGCAGCGCCAAAGCCTTTTTGCTTCCGCACACGGTGCGCATGCACCAGCAGCGAGCCCATGCCCCGGAAGAACAGCACAACCGGACCGAACAGATCCCGGAACATCTGTGCCGCACCGGGGAACGCCATGGAAGCGATGCTGTGCAGCAGGTTCCGCGTCCAGCGCAGCACGGCGGATACGCCCCGGCGCACGGCGCGCCCCACACGGACAAAACCATATTCAGCAGAAAATCCCAGAGCGTACAGCGCCTCACCGATCATCAGGGCGAAACGGTTCTGCAGCAGCTTCTGAGAAAAATTATTGACATGATGCTGGGTCTTGCGGCGGAAGCGGTGCCGCCGCAAAAGCTGCATACATTGGAACTGTGCCCACAGGGAACGCAGCTTCTGGCCGCGTTTTTTCTGCGGCTGCTGCGCAGGCTCTGTGGCCTGTGGTTCCTTTGTTTTATCTTCGATCAAACGGGTTTCTCCTTCCTTGCCGCGCAGCAAAGCTGCTCTGCGTCCGGCGCGGCGGTGGTTTCCACATCCTGTGCGGCCGTGTCTTTGGCGCACAGACGATCTATGCTCATTTTATTATACACCCTGCACGGAATGAAACAAGCACCTGCACAAAATTTGGGCAGTTCTTTCACGCACTTTTCACGAAAGCAGGTCTGCCATATCCTGCGGCAGCGGGCTTTCCACCGTGACGGTGCGGGCGTTTCCGTCGTTGACCGGGGTACGGATGCAGATGCCGTCCGGCACCTCGGTGTATTCCGGCACCCGGAAGGTCTGCTTCGCGCAGTGCAGCGCCTGCCGCCCGATGCACTCCCGGCGGCCGCCGTAGAGGTCATCCCCGGCCAGCGGGTGGCCCAGGGAGGCAAAGTGCACCCGGATCTGGTGGGTGCGGCCGGTGACCGGCACGCAGGCAGCCAGGCTCAGGCCGTTCTTTACTTTTAATATGGTATACTCAGTGCGGCTGGGCTTGCCGTCCGGGGTCACGCACCGCCCGATGATGCTGTCGCCCCGGCGGCCGATGGGTGCGTCGATGACGCCCGGCCCCAGGGGCAGCTCCCCTTCCACGATGGCATAGTAGAGCTTTTGCACATTCTGGGCCAGCAACGGGGCAGCGTAGGTGTTGCGGGCTGCCAGCACAAGGCCGCTGGTGTCCTTGTCGATGCGGTTCACCGGGCGGAACACCGGGCTGCGGCCCTGCTGCAGCGCCCAGGCCGCATAGCCGTTGGCCAGCGTGCCGCCGGGGTAATTCAGGGTGGGGTGCACCGCAAGATGAGGCGGCTTTTCCAGCACCACGGCAAAGGCGTCCTCGTAGACTGCCTGCACCGGGATCTCCGGCTGCGGGGCCACGCCGTCCGCTTCCGGCGGGAGATCAAAACGCAGCACCTGCCCCGGATACACCCGGCGGTTGGCCAGCACCGGCACACCGTCGGCAAAAAAGCCGCTGCCCTGGAACTTGACCGCACGGGCAAGCTCCGTGGAAACGGCACACTGCCGCAGGAAATTGCGCACAAGCGTGCCATTTTCAGTCTGCGGGGTGCCCGGCACCGTGAAATACAGGCGCACACGCACCCCTCCTTTGCCTGGAAACAGATATTTATATTATAGCAAAAAACACTGGTGCTTGCAAATCTTGTTTTTTTATGGTATCATGAGGAACGGAAAACGAGTGGAACATACGGCGGCGGGGCGGCTTTGACCGCTCTGAGGAAAGTCCGGGCCTCACAGAGCACGGTAACTGCTAACGGCAGCCGAGGGTGACCTCAGGGAAAGTGCAACAGAAAACAAACCGCCGCAGCAATGCGGTAAGGATGAAACGGCGAGGTAAGAGCTCACCAGCGCATGGGTGACCATGCGGCTTTGTAAACCCTACCGGAAGCAACGCCTATATGGGACGTACAGCGCTGCTCGCGTGTCCCGAAGGCGGCACGAACCTGTCAGCAATGGCAGGTCTAGACAGATCGTCGTTTAATACAGAACCCGGCTTACGGTCCATCTCGTTTTCCATTTTCAAGCGCTCTGCTGCCTGCCTTTGTGCGGGCAGCTTTTTGTTTTGTCATACTTCTTTTACCAAGCTGTCACTTTCCGTTTGCTGCAGTTTGTGGTATACTATGGGCACTGCAGGCCCTCTGCAGGCTAAAACGAAAGACAGGATGTGAAATCCTCCGATGAAAGATGGTTTTTTAAAGGCAGCCGCCTTCTCCCCCGCCCTGCGGGTGGCGGACTGCGCCTATAACGCCCAGCAGATCCTTGCCGATGTGCAGGCAGCCGCCGCACGCGGGGTCAAGCTGGCCGTGTTCCCGGAATTCTGCCTCACCGGCTACACCTGTGGGGACCTGTTTTTGCAGCACACGCTGCAGAACGGCGCGCTGGAAGCCCTGCAGACCGTGCTGGACGGCACCAGTACCTTGGATACTGTGGTGCTGGTGGGTCTGCCGCTGCTGGTGCACGGCAAGCTGTACAACTGCGCCGCCGTGCTGTGCCGCGGGCAGCTGCTGGGCCTTGTACCCAAGACTTACCTGCCCAACTACGGCGAGTTCTACGAAAAGCGGCAGTTCACCCCCGGCAGCACCGAGGTGGAACTGATCACCGTGTGCGGCCAGCAGGTGCCCTTCGGCACCTCTGTGCTGTTCCGCTGCCGTTCTATGCCCAGCTTCGTGCTGGGTGTGGAGCTGTGCGAGGATCTGTGGAGCGCTCTGCCGCCTTCCACCTTCCACGCACTGGCCGGTGCCACCGTCATCGCCAACCTTTCGGCCAGCGACGAGACCGTCGGCAAGGCCGAGTACCGCCGGGCACTGGTGTCGAACCAGTCCGCCCGCCTGCTGTGCGGCTACCTGTACGCCTCCGCCGGGCACGGCGAGAGCACCCAGGACATGGTGTTCGCCGGGCATGACCTGATCGCCGAGAACGGCACCCTGCTGGCCGAGACGCCCCCCTTTGCGGGCGGTATCACCGAGACCGAGATCGACTGCCAGCGCATGGAGGCCGAGCGCGCCCGCAACACCAGCTTTGAGCTGAGCCGTGAGGGCTACACCACGGTGGAGTTCGATCTGGAACTCACCGAGACCACCCTCACCCGCTGGATCGACCCGGCACCCTTCGTGCCCGGAGACCCCAAGCGCCGCGCCGAGCGCTGCGAACTGATCCTGAAGATGCAGGCCGACGGTCTGGCCAAGCGGCTGGAGCATGCCCACGCCAAAACGGCGGTCATCGGCATTTCCGGCGGTCTGGACAGCTGTCTGGCCCTGCTGGTGGCGGTGCGCGCCATGAAGCAGCTGGGCCGCCCCGCCAGCGATGTGCTGGCCGTGACCATGCCCTGCTTCGGCACCACCCACCGCACCCGCAGCAATGCCGAGATCCTGTGCGATGAGCTGCAGGTCTCCTTCAAAGAGATCGACATCGCCGAGACGGTGCACAGCCACTTCAAGGACATCGGCCAGGACGAGAGCGTGCTGGACGTGACCTTTGAAAACGGGCAGGCCCGCGTGCGCACTCTGGAACTGATGGACACCGCCAATCGCACCGGCGGCCTCGTGGTGGGTACCGGCGACCTGTCGGAGCTGGCACTGGGCTGGGCCACCTACAACGGCGACCACATGAGCATGTACGGTGTGAACGCCGGGGTGCCCAAAACGCTGGTGCGCCATCTGGTGCATTACGAAGCCGACATTGCCGCCACCGACGCCCTGCGCACCGTGCTGCTGGACATTCTGGACACCCCGGTCTCCCCGGAGCTGCTGCCCGCCAAGGACGGCGAGATCGCGCAAAAGACCGAGGATCTGGTAGGCCCCTACGAGCTGCACGACTTCTACCTCTATCAGGTGCTGCGCTTCGGCTTTGGCCCGGCCAAGATCTTCCGGCTGGCAAAGGCCGCCTTTGCAGGCCGCCCTGAATACCCCGACAGCGTGCTGTACAAGTGGCTGCGCAACTTCTACTGGCGATTCTTCGCCCAGCAGTTCAAGCGCAGCTGCCTGCCGGACGGCCCCAAGGTGGGCAGCGTGACCCTTTCGCCCCGCGGCGACTGGCGCATGCCCAGCGATGCCTGTGCCGCCCTCTGGCTCGCCGAACTGGAACAGCTTTCGATCAAGGACTGACACATGAAACACAAAAAACTGCTGACCAATCTTCTGTTTGCCGCCGTCGTTCTGGCCATTGCCGCCGTTCTGCTGCTGGTGCGCAGTGCACACAGCAGCGGTTCCAAGCTGCGGGCCGAACTGATCTACGGTGACAACAACACCACCATGAACCTTCCGCTGGACAAGAACGATACCTATGACGTAGACACCGGGTACTACACGGTGCACATCGAGATCAAGGACGGTGCTGCCCGCTTTGTGGACTCCCCCTGCCCGGACCACATCTGTGAGAGCTTCGGCTGGCTGTCCAACGAAGACCAGACCGCCACCTGCCTGCCCGCCCGCGCGGTGCTGACCATCGTGCCGGCCGACTGAGCCTTGCGCTCAAAAGGAGATTTCCCATGAAGGATGATTCCAATCGTTCCCTGCGGCGTGTGAACCGCAAGGGCCGCGGTGCGGCAGACCGCACTGTGGAAGTGGACAGCTCCGCATTCTTTGCGGAAGATCCGGCTCCCACGCCTCCGCCCCGGAAAAAGCCCAATTCCTCTGCCCCGCGCCGCAGCGGTGCAGCGGCACAGGCTGCCGCCGCTGCACCCTCGAAATTCGGCAAGATCCTGCTGACAGTGCAGGGCATCCTCAGCGTGGCTTCGCTGGTGCAGCTGTGGCGCACCCAGATGCTGCCGGTGTTGTATCTGGTCATTCTGGCGGCGCTGCTGCTCCTGCTCTGGCTGCTGGTCAAGCGCTGTCAGGAGTACAATGTGCCCGGCAAGGTGTCCCGTGTGTTCTCGGTGTTCCTGTGCGCCTGCATGGCGCTGGGCTGTATCTGGGCACAGCAGGGTCTGGCCGCGCTTGACAACGTGACCAACGGCCTGCTCACCGGTGCCGAGGCCAACAAGATCACCAAGGAGCCTTTCGTCATCTACCTCAGCGGTGTGGACACCCGCGGTGAGCTGACCGAAAAGGCCCGCAGCGACGTGAATATTCTGGCCGTTGTCAACCCCCAGACCAAGCAGGTGGCGCTGATCAACACGCCCCGCGACTACTATGTGGATCTGGCCGGGACCAACAGCAAGGACAAGCTGACCCACGCCGGTCTGTACGGCGTGGAGACCAGCATGGCCACCTTGGGCAACCTCTACGGCATCAATGTGGATCACTACATCCGCATCAACTTTGCGGGCTTCATCAACATCGTGGACGCCCTGGGCGGCGTGGACGTGTACGCGGATCAGGCTTTCACCTCGGTGGGCAGCCCCGGTTACTACGATCCCACCACCTTTGCCGAGGGCTGGAACCATCTGGACGGCAAGTCCGCCCTGGCCTTTGCCCGTGAGCGCCATGCCTTTGCCTCCGGCGATATCCAGCGCGGCATCAACCAGATGAAGGTCATCGACGCCATGCTGAACAAGATCAAGTCCCCTGCCCTGCTCATGGGCTTCTCCAAGATCATGGACGCCGCTTCGGACTGTTTCGTCACCGACTTCTCGCAGGATCAGATCAGTGCGCTGGTGCGCATGCAGCTGAGCGATTTTGCAGACTGGGACATCCAGAGTTACACCGTCACCGGCTCCTCCGGCACCAGCACCCAGTGCTATTCCGCCAAGGGCCAGAAGCTCTACGTCATGAAGCCGGATGAAGCCTCCGTCAGCAAGGCCAAAGAGATGATCGCGACCGTGCTGGGCGGTGAGGGCACTGTGAGCGACACCACCCAGACCCCGGAAAAGACCGACATCTTTACCCCCACCACCGACCCGGACACCGCTGTTTCCGTGCCGGAGGAATCCGCTGAGAGCGTCATCGTGGAACAGCCCGCCGAGAGCGTGCCGGAAGAGACCCCGGCCGAAACACCTGCTGAGCAGCCTGCAGAACAGCCTGCCGACACCCAGCCCCAGGAGCCGGAGACTCCGGCCGACAGCGGCACCAGTGACGGCAGCACTGAAGCTCCGTCCATCTCCCTGCCCACGCAGGAAGAGGTGGAACAGGCTGCTTCCTCTCTGTACAACGCAGCGTCCACCATTCTGGATGCCATCTACAACGCGGATTCCCAGAACGATGCCGCCTGATCCCCTTACAATTCACACAAACGCCAAGAGGCCCCGGAGGGCAGAACCTCCGGAGCCTCTTTTTTGTTGTTCGATTTTTATGCCTTGATCTCGTTCCACACGCTGTGGCCGTCCAGGCTGGAGGCATCCACGCCCAGATACTTGCAGATGGTCTGGGCAATGGTGCCGAAGCAGAGCTTTGTGCCCAGATCCACGCCGGGCTTCACGCCCTTGCCGCAGATGAGGTACGGCACATACTCGCGGGTGTGGTCGGTGGTCTTGGTGTAGGAGGGATCGCAGCCGTGGTCGGCGGTGACCATCAGGATGTCGCCCTCCCGCATACCGGGGATGAAGTCGGCCACGAACTTGTCGAACTCGGTGGCGGCGGCAGCATAGCCTGCCACGTCGCGGCGGTGGCCGTACAGCATATCGAAGTCCACCAGATTCACGAAGGCCAGACCCTCAAAATCACGGGTCTGCAGAGCCTTGGTGAAGGCGATGCCGTTGGTGTTGCCGGTGGTCTTGATCTTTTCGGTCACACCCTCACCGTCGAAGATATCAAAGATCTTGCCCACGGCGATGACGTCCTTGCCGGCGTCCTTCAGCAGGTCCAGCATGGTGGCGCGGGGCGGCTTCAGGCTCAGGTCGTGGCGGTTGGTGGTGCGGTAGAAGGTATCGGCAGTGTGGCCCAGGAAGGGGCGGGCGATGACGCGGCCCACGCCGTACTCGCCCTTGAGCATCTCGCGGGCGATCTCGCAATAGCGGTACAACTCGTGCACCGGCACAAGCTCCTCGTTGGCAGCCACCTGGAACACGCTGTCGGCGCTGGTGTACACGATGAGGGCGTCTTCCTTCATGGCCTGCTCACCGTAATCCTTCAGCACCTGGGTGCCGGAGTAGGGCTTGTTGCAGAGGACTTTGTGGCCGGTCTTTTCCTCAAACTCGTGGATAAGTTTTTCCGGGAAGCCATTGGGGAAGGTGGGCAGCGGCTTCGGGCTGACCACACCGGCGATCTCCCAGTGGCCGATGGTGGTATCCTTGCCCATGCTCTGCTCCTGCAGGCGGGCAAAGGAGCCGATGGGAGCCTCTGCCTTCTCGCCGGCGGTCACGCCGTCGATGTTGAACAGGCCCAGTTTTTGCAGGTTGGGGCAGTTGAAGTTCGGGTGCTTTGCAATGGCACCGAGGGTGTTGGTGCCCTCATCGCCAAAGGCGGCGGCATCCGGCTCTGCGCCGATGCCAAAGCTGTCGAGGACGATCAGAAAAACACGTTTTTCCATACTGGTCTTCTCCATTTCCTCCGGGATGGCCCCGGATAAGTGACACTTTTCTCTGCCATCATTATAAGCAAAAACACACCCATTTGCAAGGGCTGTCTGCCTGTGCTGCACAGCTGTTCTGCCGGGAGAAATCTTAGCTATTTCTTTAACGATTTTCCTGTGCAGGATCCGCAAAAATGCTTCGCAGCTGCGTCAAACATCTGGGCAAAGTTCCCGGCTTTCAAAAAAGTTGTATTCATCCTGAAATTTCACTTGCTCTCTTGCCCCAGAGTGATTATAATAGTATTTGGTAAAGTTTCGGATTTTTGCTTTACCGCACATTTCAACCCGCTGCACGGGGGCTTTTCCCCCGTTGGTCGTGCGGGGGCTTTGTCTGCATGAAGGCAGTCAGCCTGCCGCAAAATAAATGAGAGAGTGAGATCGTAGACGGAGGTATAAACGAATGAGAAAAACAAAGATCATCTGCACCCTGGGTCCTTCCACCGATAAGGACGGCGTCCTGCGTGAACTGATTGCCAATGGCATGAACGTTGCCCGCTTCAACTTCTCCCATGGCTCCCACGAGGAGCACAAGGGCCGCCTGGACATGCTCAAGTCCATCCGCGAAGAGCTGGGCAAGCCCGTTGCCGCCCTGCTGGACACCAAAGGCCCTGAGATCCGCCTGAAGGACTTCAAGAACGGCACCGAGATGCTGGAAGCCGGCCAGACCTTCACCCTGACCACCCGCGACGTGGAGGGCACCAAGGAGATCTGCTCCATCACCTATAAGGATCTGCCTCAGGATGTTGTGCCCGGCGGCACCATCATGCTGGACGACGGCCTGATCAAGCTGCAGATCCAGACTGTGAACGACACCGACATCGTCTGCACCGTGCTGAACAACGGCAAGATCAAGAACAAGAAGGGCGTCAATGTGCCCGGCGTGCATCTGTCCATGCCGTATATGAGCCAGCGCGACCGCGACGATATCATCTTCGGCATCGAGCAGGGCTTTGATTTCATCGCTGCTTCCTTTG
>CABQHF010000026.1 GCA_902463905.1 uncultured Faecalibacterium sp.
TGGGGGTCTTTTTGACGGCCACCTGTTCCCCGTCGAAGCGGGTCACGGAAAGCAGGTTTTCCACCATACGGTTGAGCCACTGGGCATCCTCACAGGCCTCCCGCAGCAGCTTGAGCGCCTGTTCCTTATCCAGCGAATCATAGTTTTCGGTCACGGTGGAGCAGGCCCCGTAGATGGAGGTGAGCGGCGTGCGCAGGTCGTGGGAGACTGCCCGCAGAAGGTTTGCGCGCATCTTTTCCCGCTCGGACTCCATGCGCAGCTGGTCCTGCTTTTTGACGCTGGTGGTCAGGGTGCTGGTCATGATGGACACCACCAGCATCACGACAGCGGAAAACAGGTTTTCCGGCAGGGTGAAATTGAAGGCAAAGTATGGGGTGAAGAAGGCAAAGTTCACCGCCAGCACGCTTACCAGTGAGGCCAGCACGCCCCAGATATAACCATCGGTATACATGGAGGTCGCGAACACGGCCAGCATGAAGATCAGCATGGCCACGCCGTCGATGCGGCCTGTGATGCGCTGCACCCCCACCACCGCCGCCCAGGCGATGCACAGTGCTGCCACCATAAACAAAAGGTCACGGTACCAGGTCTTTTTCTTCATAAACAGTTCATTCCTCCTGATTATATTCTGACCCAATATAATATTATACCACGCCCTGGTTAAAGAAACAGCAAAATCTGCACTGCATTGACGCCCCGCCGGTTCCGGGCTATACTGGAACCAGCATCCGATACCGCCCGGAAGGAGGCCTTGGCAGCAGCTACTTCGGGGCGCAATTCCGGCAGCATTTTGGCTGTCCGCCCTCTGCGCTTTTTTCATATTTGACAAGCCTGCGGCCGGGGGTTACAATGGATGCATCTGAAATATAGGAGCGTTTTTATGCTGTACTTTGAAAATGACTACTGCGAGGGTGCCCACCCCGCCATCCTGCAGAAACTGACCGAGACCAACTTTGAAAAGGTGTCCGGCTACGGCACCGACCCCTACTGCGCCAGTGCGCGGGAGAAGATCCGCGCGGCCTGCGCCTGCCCGGAAGCCGATGTGACCTTTATCTCCGGCGGCACCCAGACCAATGCCATCGTCATTGCGTCCATGCTACAGCGCTGGCAGGGCGTGCTGGCCGCCGCCACCGGCCATGTGGCCGCCCACGAGGCCGGTGCCATCGAGTACACCAGCCACAAGGTGATCAGCCTGCCGGCCCATGAGGGCAAGGTGTCCGCCGCCGATGTGCGGGACTGGTGCGCCACCTTCTATGCCGACGCCAACCACGACCACATGGTGTTCCCCGGCATGGTGTACATCTCCCACCCGTCTGAGTACGGCACCCTGTACACAAAACAGGAGCTGGAAGCGCTGCACGCGGTCTGCCGGGAATACCATATGCCGCTGTTCCTGGACGGTGCCCGGCTGGGCTATGGCCTGATGGCTGAGGGCACCGACGTGACGTTGGCAGACATTGCCCGGCTCACCGATGTGTTCTACATCGGCGGCACCAAGGTGGGTGCCCTGTGCGGCGAGGCCGTGGTGTTCCCCCACGGTGCCCCGGCACACTTCATGACCATGGTCAAACAGCAGGGTGCCCTGCTGGCCAAGGGCCGGCTGCTGGGCATCCAGTTCGACGTGCTGTTCACCGATGACCTGTATACGAAGATCAGCAAAAACGCCATCGACACTGCCAACGCCCTGAAAAAGGGTCTGACCGCCAAGGGCTATCGCTTCTTTATGGATTCGCCCACCAATCAGGTGTTCGTGATTCTGGATAACGCCCAGCTGGCCGCACTGGAGGGCCGGGCAAAGTTCGGTTTCTGGGAGAAATTCGACGACAGCCACACCGTGGTGCGCATCGCCACCAGCTGGGCCACCCGCATGGAAGAGATCGAGCAGCTGATTGCGCTGATGTAACAGCAAAGTACAGCGGAGTTTGTGCAGGATTGCAGTTGCATTTTTGGGCACAGTATGGTATCTTTTGAATATACCAATCTGGGTTTGGGCACAGCAGGCTCACGCGCCGTCTGCACCCCTGAATATGATCAGAAGGAAGGATTACTATCATGGGTTTTTTTGACAAGCTGTTCGGCAATAAGGCCGAAGAAGAAGAGACCGCAAAGTTCTTTGGGCAGAGCAAGACCATTCTGGCTCCCATCCGCGGCAAGGTGCTGGCACAGGCCGACATCCCCGATGAGACTTTCGCACAGGGCATTCTGGGCCCCGGCTGCGGCATCGAGCCCACCGGCAAGACCGTGTACGCCCCCTTTGACGGCACTGTGAACCAGGTGGCTTCCACCCTGCACGCTGTGGGTCTGACCAGCGAGGACGGCATCGAGATCCTGGTGCACGTTGGCATGGACACCGTGGAGATGAACGGCAAGGGCTTCAAGGCTCTGGTCAAGGAGGGTGAGAAGGTCAAGGCCGGCACCCCGATGCTGAAGGTGGATCTGGACGCCATCCGTGCTGCAGGCCATCCCACCGCTACCGCCATCATCGTGACCAATGGCGATGATCTGGGTGAGCTGAAGATGCTGGCTGAGGGTGACATCCTGGCCGGCACTCCGCTGTTCAAGTTCTGATCTCTGGCAAAGCAAAAGGCGTGCACTTCCGTTTGGAGGTGCACGCCTTTTTGTTTTGTTATACGATCGGGAGTTTGATTCAGGATTTCTCCGGCTTGTAGCGCAGCACCCGCTCCGACACCAGCCCGTTGAACAGCTGGATGAAGGGGCCAAGGCAGAAGGCACAGATCAGGGTGCCGATGCCCACAAGGCCGCCCAGCAGCCAGCACAGCAGCGCACACAGCGCATCGGTGAACACGCGGCAGCCAAAATACGGAAACGGGGTGTAATCCCGCAGACCCAGTGACAGGTAATCATAGGGAGCGATGCCCAGATCTGCCGTCTGGTACAGCGAAGCGCCCAGCGCCGTCACCGGCACTGCCAGCGCCACCCACAGCAGCTGCACCGGCAGGCCCTGCGCCTGTGCCGGGCCAAAGCAGGCTGCAATGGGGTCGTAGAAGGCCGTGACGATGAACCCGATGCCGATGCCGTTGACAAAGGTACCAAGGCCGATGTACTTGCGCCCGAACCAGAACTGCAGCGCAAAGAACAGGATGTTCGTGCACAGGTTCTGCACGCCCAGCGAGATGCCCAGCATCTCTGCCAGACGCATATTCAGTGCGCTGATGGAATCGTTGCCAAGGTGAGACTGCTTGAACAGCGCAATGCCCAGCCCGATGATCACAATACCGACCACCATGCCGAGGATGCGCCGCGCCGAGGGCATCTGCGGGTTCTTTTTCATGATCCTGTTCTCCTTTTTTGCA
Organism: uncultured Faecalibacterium sp.; assembly: GCA_902463905.1. Classification (GTDB taxonomy): domain Bacteria; phylum Bacillota; class Clostridia; order Oscillospirales; family Ruminococcaceae; genus Faecalibacterium. The sequence continues at coordinate 3,315 of CABQHF010000026.1, forward strand.
CCAGTTTTACAACGTTCGTTGAAAGCTCAGCGGTGAAGCTGCGTTTCGATCCTTGTCCTGTCCAGCCCCTCGCCGATGACGATGAGCACATCCTGCCCCTGCGGGATGGGGGCCAGTGTCTGCCCGGCGGCGGTGGCGTTCAGCTCCAGCCAGCCGCCCTGCGTGGGGGCAAAACCCTTGACCCGCAGCACCTGCCCGCAGGCCGGGTCCCCGAACAGCCGGGCAGCTGCCTGCTGCAGCTGCTCCACCGTGAGGTGCTGTTCCAGAAAGCACAGGGAGCCGAAGGCCTTGTGCGCATCAAAGTGCAGCTTTTCGCAGCTGGCCTGCCGCATGCCGCAGGCGGCGATCTGTGCAAGGTCGGCGTCGGTGAGGGCGGCCCAGTCCCTGGTGAGGATCTCGTCCGGGGCAAAGCGGCGGGAGCACTTGCAGGCTTCCAGCGCACGGTCCAGGTGGGCAATGGCTGCCCGGCACTGTTCCGGCCCGGCCTGCGGCGCACGGCTCAGCAGCACCCGGCCTGCATTGGCCGTCTCGGAGGCCAGCAGATATTCCGCCTGCGGCGACAATGCTTCCGGCAGCATGGCATCCACAATGGCGATCACATTGCCGATGCGGTACCAGCGGTCCAGCGGGTCGTCCCGCAGCACGTCAAAGAATTCGTCCACATCAAAGATGCCGCTGGGTTCCACCACCACCCGGTCAAAGCCGCGCATGGCCATGGCGATGAGCTTGGTGCGCATGCGCCGCTGGTGGGTGTCGCAGTCACACCCGCCGCTGATGGTCTCCAGATCGCACCGGTCGCCCAGCAGGTCCTGCACCAACATGGCATCCACGTTCACCGCGCCGAAGTCGTTTTCCAGAATGCAGACGTTGTGCCCCTGCTCCACCAGATACCGGACGTACCGGCGCAGAAAGGTCGTTTTTCCGGCCCCCAGAAACCCGGTGATCAGATCCACCTGTACCATTTTTTTCAAAGCACCTCCCGTGCCGTTTTTCGTTCCACCCCAGTATACCGCAGCGCCCGGCCAAACACCAGAGGTAAATTGGCCGGGTGCCAAATTGCGTTCCTCACCGTATAAAAAGAGCAGGATATTCCAGTTCTATATGGAATTTCCTGCTCTTTTTGGCGGTTCAGAAGCGCTTGCTGCAGTTATCATCCTGAATGGTACGGATAAGCTCTGCCGCCTCCGGGGAGAGCGGGTCCGGCACAGCGGCCGGCCGCGCCAGGAAGTAGCCCTGCAGCAGGTCGGCCCCCAGGTCGATGACGGTGCGCATCTCGGCGGCCGTTTCCACACCCTCGGCAATGATCTGCATGCTGCGCGGCTGGGCGTAGCGCACCACGTTGCGCAGGATCTGCTGCTTGTCGGGGTCTGAATCAATGCCGCGGATGATGCTGATATCCACCTTGATGAACCGGGGTGCCAACTCCAGCAGGCTGCCCTCGTTAGAGTATCCGCTGCCGTAATCGTCCAGTGCGAACATGCCGGAAAAACCCGGTGCATGGCGCTTGCTCTCCAGCGCCTGCCGGTTCATCTCCTCTTCCTCGGTGATCTCAATGACCATCTGCCGGCGCAGCTCATGCCAGCGCTGATCCATATACTCGCTGTCCTCCCTGCTCAGGCAGACGCTGGCAATGGAGTTGATGAAGATCAGGGCATCGCGATCCACCAGATTTTTGCTGCGCAGGATATCAAAGCTCTCCAGCGCCTTGCGGAAGGTCAGCCGCTCGATCTCGTACAGTGCGCCCTGCTCGCGGGCCAGTTTCATGATGGTGACCGGGGAACGCAGGGTGGGCAGATCCGACCGCATCAGGGCCTCATACGCATGCACCTTGCCGTTCTGCGCCGAGAAGATGGGCTGGAAGTAGTAATACACCCGTGCTTCACCGATCAGCTGCTGGAACTCCCGCCGGGTGCGGGCAATGTTGGCTTCCTGATTGTACACGCCGATATCGAAATCCTGCATTTCACCCTTGGTGGAATGCTTGACCTGATACATGGCAAAGTCCGCATATTTCTTCAAGGTCTCCATATTGCAGCCGTCATCCGGGTACCAGGCCACGCCGCAGGAGATGCTGATGTGCAGCTTACTGCCGCTGGGCAGCACCACCACAGCCTGCTTCATGGCATGCGCCAGTTTTTCCAGCTTCTCGTGCAGCTGCTTCCGGCTGTCGTAGCCGTAGAACAGCAGCATGAATTCATCACCGGACAGGCGTGCGCACAAGGTGCCCGGCGGGCAGTTCTCGGCGATGCAGTGGCCGGCGTTCTGGATATAGCGGTCGCCCCAGTCGTGGCCGTAGGTGTCGTTGACATGCTTGAGGTTGTCCATATCCATCATCAGCACGGCCGCCGCCTTCAGGCGCTCCGGCTGGCAGAACAGCTCCTCACTCACCCGCTGGAAAGCCTGCCGGTTGTACAGGCCGGTGAGGATGTCGTAGTCGCGCTCCCACTCGATGCGCATGCGTTCCTGGGTAGCGGCGGTCACATCCTCGGCCAGACCCACCTGCACCCGGTCCTCGGTGGTAACACGCAGCATGATGTAGCGGGTGCAGCCGTTCTGCTCCACGGTCAGCACCTTGTCCCCCTCCGCGTTGACGGTGCAGGGGCGGGCCAGCTGGATGCGCTCCAGCAGTTCTTCAAAGGTGCGCACGCTCAGGGTGCTGCTGTCCACATCCGGCTCGCCCAGCAGGGCAAAGAAGTTATCCGTCACATAGACGCTGCCGGTGTCATACTGCAGCTCGTAGCCACCCAGTTCCACACTGGCCATATCCATGATGCGCAAAAACTTGGTGGAGTTGGTCAGCAGGCTGCTGTTCAGCTGCGTGATGGCATCCGCAAAGCGGTTCAGCTCCCGGATGCCGGTGCGGGAGAACTTGGGGAACACCTGTTTGCCGTGGGCCGCCAGCACCTCGCGGTAGAGCTGCTCGGTGGGGCGGGCCACACTGAGGGACACCACCACGCTGCTCACGGCGCCCAGCAGCAGCGTGAGGAAGATGGCCACGGTTATGACCCGCTGCACCGTGTGGGCAAAGCTGAAGAGGGTGCTGGTGTGCACCTCGCCCACCAGCAGCCATTTTTCCTGGGAGAAGGGCGCATTGCGGCTGTAAAGCTCAATGGGCTGCACCGCCGCATAGCAGGTATCGCTGTTCAGGTTGAACCAATATTCTCCCCCCACCCGCTTGCAGAGCAGCTGCCCCAGACCATTGTTGAAGAGATCGGCGTCCAGGCCGTTGCCCGCCGAAAGATCCATCGTGCTCTCCGGGAAGTTCAGGTCTGACACGGTGGAGGCGAGGAAATAAGTCCCCTGCCCGCTGTCCTGCAGCTCCTGATACGGCATCTTGGACTGCAGATAGCTGTTGAGCAGTTCCACACCGATCACACCATACACGGTGCCGTCCGGCAGGATGAGCGGCTGGGAGTAGGCAATGGCCGTGCGCTCGTCACCGGTGAGCTTGTAGGTCTGGGTGAGCCAGCGGCCGTAGTCGGCGGCGTCCAGCTTTTCGTCATCCTCCCAGGCGGTCTGGAACACGGTGCGCACAAAGCCGCCGTTGGTCAGGCCGCGGTAATTCAGGGCGGTGCTCCAGCTTTTGTCGGTGGTGATGCCCAGCGCCTTGACCACCGCCGCGCTGGAACGCTCCAGCATCAGGTCGGCTTTGCGCTCCGAGGGGCGGGCGTCCGGGTCCAGGTCCCGCAGGTACACGCTGGGCATGGGGCTGCTCACTTCCTTTTCCGCAAGGTCGTGGGTGTTGATCACAAGAAAGATGCCGGTCACGGGGCGGGCGCGCAGTGCACTCACCAGATAGGGCGCGGCGGCTTCCATCAGGGGGTCAGCGGCCTCGCTGCTCTGGTCCATCGTGTCCAGCGAAATGGTGCCGTCCTGCAGCATCTGCTGGGTCAGGTTGTTGATGGTAGTGGAAATGTCGGTGAGCTCCTGTGCCTTGATCAGCATATCCTGCAGGTAGCTGGCGCGGTTGCGCACCTGCATATCCAGAATATCCTTGGCGTTCTGGTTCAGCCGCCCGGACACATCGGTCAGGCCGATGGCCGACGACAGCAGGATCACCTCTGCCAGCAGCACTGCCATCATGGAAAGCAGGATGGTGCGGAAGATCGGCTTTTCCGGCCGACGGTCTTTCCACGCCCGGTACTGTTCTGTGATCTTCATGGCACCTTTCCCCTTTCCTCTGTGATCTCCGGTCTGCCTGTTCAGGCTCAGCCGGCGTACTGCTCCAGTGCGGCGCAGATATCCTGATACCAGGCATCAAAATATGCGTCGGTGAGGAATTCCGCCTCGGCGTCCGCCGCCGACTGGCCTGCGGCCACGCGCTCCACCACCGTCTCGCGGTCGGCCGTGGCAAGGTCGCTCAGGCTGTATTCCAGCACCTTGCGGGCCTTGCTGCCGCCCGCAAAGGCACTTGGCGTATAAAGGGTGTTGTTCTTTACGCTCTGGACTGCATTCGAGAGGATGCGCTCCATCTTCGGGCTCAGTTTCAGGCCGCTGGCCTTGATGGCCTCCATATCGTTGGCGGCGGTGGTCACCGGCAGATAGCCGGAGTCCACCGAGAAGGAGATGTTGTTCTCCGGCTGGGTGAACCACTTGAGGAACTCCACCGAGGCATTGATCTCCTCCTCGGTGCCGGTGGTCACCACCATGCCGGCGCCCTGCTGTACGGCCACGTTCTCGCCATCCGCAAACTTCGGGCAGGGCAGGATGGTCATGTCGATGTCATAGCTTTCGGTGTCGTTGACCATGACCTGCGTGGGGAAGAAGGTGGCACTGGAGCTGGAGCCCACATAGGCCAGTACATTGCCTACCTTGACATCATCGCTGCGGAAGCGGCCGGTGGCGGCAAACCAGCCTTTGACAAAGGGCACATAGTAGTTATCCCACAGCTTGCGGGCCACGTCCTTTTCAAAATTCAGGGTCATCTTGCCGTCCTGCACCTCAAACAGAGTGTCGCCCAGCTGGCGGGCACCCACCAGCATATAGTTGGCCATGGCATCGCGGCCGAACAGCGCCTTGCCGTCATCGGCCTCCGGCGTCTGGGCGTCGGTCCAGTCGTAGTAGGCACCGGCGGTGGCCACCAGCCCTTCAATGGTGGAAAGATCCTCGTAGGTGGCACCGGTGGCCTGGGCAAATTTTTCCCAGTCCGTCTCGTTCAGGAACATCAGCTCGGTGGATTTTGCCACCGGGAAGATCTTCATGCTGCCGTCACCGTTGAAGTCGCCCTCATCCAGATACCCCTGTACATACTGGGCGCGTTCGTCCTCGGTGAGGTACTGGCTCAGATCCACTACCATGCCCATCTGGTTCAGCGCGTAGGCAGTGTCGGCATAGGCCGAGAAGATGTTGGGCATGGCTGCAGCGCCCACCTTGCCCTGGGCCGCATCTATCACGTTGGTCTCCAGGTCGTTCACGCTGCCCTGGCTGTCGCTTTCCACCTGGATGCCCTTTTCGCGGCCGGTGGTCTCGTTGAACTTGTCCACCAGCGCGTTGAAGCTCTCCAGCTGGTCGCCGTTGTAGTAGGTCCACACCGTGATACGGGTCACCCCGGCAGCGCCGTCGGCGCTGCTGCTTTTCCGGGTGCCGCCGCAGGCAGCACAGCCCATGGCCAGCGCTGCCGCACACAGCAGGCTGACGAATGCTCGAATGCGTTTTTTCATAACAGATTTCCTTGCTTTTACACAGCGGCACCCACTGCCGCCTATTTATCTAACTATACCACGCTTTCCGGGGCGGTGTAAACCAAGCGTACCAAGATCGTTTCAAAATCGTCACATTCACAACAATCCCGAAAAAGTTTCGGGCATTATTTCCACTTTTTTCCGCCCGACAAAAAATGGGGTTCTTCCGCACGGGAAGGGCCCCATCCTTATTCCTCCGGCTGTGCCGGAACAGTGGAAACTGTGATCTGCTCGTAGTCTGCGCTGTGGGCAAGGTAGGTGTTCAGGTCGGATGTATTGGTGGTGATCATGCCGTCCAGCCGGGTATAGGCCGAAAGGCCGAAGGCCAGCACGTCCATGCCATTGGCTGCACCCTGCCAGAACTTGTCCTCACAGCCGGGCTTTGCCCAGCGGCCGGGCAGGTACTGCACAAGACCCGCCTCGGTGAGCAGCTGGTCTGCCTCGTCCAGCTGAGCCTGCGCTGCGGCATCGTCCAGCATATCATCCCCCGCGCAGCGCTGCAGCAGCACATGGCACACCGGCCGTCGGGTGACTTCCAGCACCGAGTGCCGGAAACCCCAGCGGGACACGTTCTTTTTGCCGTACAGCAGCACAAAACCCATGCTGTTGCGGCTGTCGGCCCGCAGGAAACCGTGAGTGATGTAGGGCATCTGCGGGGTGTAGTTGAGGGTATCCAGCGTGCAGAAATCCAGCGGCTCCAGCGAATAAAGCTCCAGATCATAGCGGGTGACGTGGGAGCGGTTATAGAAGGGCATATTGGCACCGTTGATGTCCGCCGGGCAGGTACGCATGGTCACCGGGGCATTCTCCGTCACATGGTAGCAGCTGCGGATGAGCCGCAGCAGATGATCCAGATCACTGCCCGTGATGATGGAGGCAGAACCCCCGCCCAGACGGATGGCCTGCACCTCACAGTCGGCCAGATCCGGGGCGTTGGCCTTGAGTTCCAGCGCCATGGCCAGCACATACCGGTGCAGCATTTCGGTGTTGTGGCCCTCGATGAGGGTGCGCCCGCAGAAGGACGGTTTGCGGGTGATAAAAGGGAAATTGAGCTTCATCACGACCGGATGCAGCGTTGTGGTGTCCATGTTTTATAAACCTCCGCGTAACAGCAATGCCGCGCCAGGGCAGGCAGATGCCCGGCCCCGGTGCGGCACCGAGAAGAAAAAAGAAAACCGATTGTGTGGAACGCACACGGTGCCGTCAGAGCAAACCCTGTTCTGGTCTTATTCTACCGGGCGCGTGCGGCTTTGGCAAGTAAAAGATCAGGCCTTTGCCTGTGCGATGCAGTCGGCCACAGCCTCCTGCACAGCCTTGACCGAGAAGCTCAGGGTGGAAGAGGTGATGGCATCCACGCTGGTGTCGCCCTGGCTGTCCACCACGGCAGCGGCCATGCTGCTGCGCAGGTCGTCCTTCATCAGGTCATCGTTGCCGGAAGAGGTGATCTTGCAGTCGGTGATGGCGTCCTCGCTGAAGGTCATGGTGACGGTCACGGTGCTGTAGCCGGAGTTCTTGGAAGCGGTGTAGGTGCCGGCATAGTACTGGCCGTTGGTGGTGCGCTCCTCAGAGCCGTTCTCACCGCCGCCGATGCCGTTGTCCAGATCGTTCTTGACGTACTCGGCAGCCAGGTAACCGGTCACGAACGCACTGCCGCAGCTGTTGCCTGCGGTGGGGGTGTGGTACTGCACACCGTAGCGCTGGCCGCAGCAGTTGCCGACCGCGTACAGGCCGGGGATGGGAGCCTTGGCACCGGTCAGGACGCGGTACTCACCATCGGTGCAGACTGCAGCGTGCTGGCACAGGCCGCCGGAGGGGTTGCCGCCGGTGACGGAGGAAGCTGCGAAGAACGGAGGATCCTGGATCTTGAAGTGCATCATGGATGCGTCTGCGCCCCAGTCGGAGTCGTAACCGGCATCGCACATCTCGTTCCAGTGCTTGACCTCGTCCAGGAAGCCCTGCTTTGCGTCGCCCTCATAGCCCATGATGTCGGCCAGCTCTTCCAGCGTGTCGGCAGCATACAGGGTGGTGGGGTCGTTGCCGTAGCGGGCAAAGGCCTGCACGGAGAAGCCGTCGGGGCCGGTCTTGTAGTTGGCCATATCCTTGCGGACCTTTTCCAGCATGTAGTCGTTGCTGCGGTCCATGGCCTGATGGTCGTATGCCTGATACTCGCAGTAAGCATCCCAGTTGGAGTCGGTGACGCAGACCATCTTCTGGCCTTCCGGCATCATATCCAGGTAACCCACGGAGCCGTGGCGGGTGATGGTCTCGTTGAAGAAACGCTTGCCGTCATTGCCGAAGATGGGCCAGATGCCGCCGAAGGGGAAGGACGGGCGGCTGTTGATGCCGGCTGCCTGACCTGCACGGGGGCCTGCCTCCATGGTAGCGCCTGCCCACAGCATCATGCGGATGCCAGAACCGTCCCGGCCCATGGAAGAAACGTTGTTCACGTCGGTGCGGTCCTTGCCGTAGGACCATGCCAGGTTGCGCAGGGTGTCGCACAGGTCCAAACGCATGTCCGGGTTGCCGCCGAAGTCGCCGGCTGCCACGATGACAGCATCGGCATTGACCTGGAAGTACTTGCCGTCGATGTCGGTGAAGATGGCACCGGTGACCTTGCCGTTCTCGTGCACCAGAGTCAGACCCTGTGCGCCGTAGATGTACTCGCAGCCCTTCTCCACGGCCTTCTGCTGCAGCAGACGGACGGTGTACGGCCACATGTTGTTGTTGGTGTTGGTGTCCGTACCGGTATCACGCCACTGGGTCATGCCGACGTAGTAGTAGCTGTGGCTGCAGGGGTTCTGGAAGTGCTTGTTGCCCTTGTAGTTCACGGCGTGTGCGTACTTGGCAACATAGTCGGGGTCCAGCTCAGCCAGCATCCAGTCCAGTGCCTCACCAGAGCGGGTGGCGTAGTCCTTGACGATTTTCTGGTTGGCGTGGCCCAGAGCCTTGACCATGTACTCGGTGAAGATGTCCATGGGGTCGTACTTCTCGGCACCCTTGTCCAGGAAGAACTTGGAGTTGTAGGTGGTCAGGTCGCAGGCATAGTTGTCGTACTCTTCCCAGGTCTGCACTTCGCAGCAGATGGTGTTCAGGCCCTCTTCTGCGCAGCGCAGGGCGGCGGCAGTACCGGCCTGACCGGCACCGATGACCAGAACTTCGCAGTCCTTGGTATACTCGACCTTGTCGGCCAGCTGGGGCTCATCGCCCAGCCAGGCGGGCTTGTTGTTCATGAACTGCTCTTCCGGGATGTTCAGGGAATCGACCATGCCCACCATCATGGAACCCATGATGTCGCCGTTGCCCTTCTGCTCGATGTACTCTTCCGGGGTCTCAGGAGCCTTGGCGTCCGGGTTGGAGCGGCGGTTTGCCTGCGAGTAGCTGGTGGCAAAGATGTCGTCCCAGGTGATGGCGGAAGCAGCGGCTGCAGGCTGCTCGGAAGCAGCGGCAGAGCTTGCCACAGAGGAAGCGGCTGCGCTGCTGGCAGCGTTGTTGGAGCAGCCGGACAGTGCGCCTGCAGCGGCAGCGCCCAGCGCACTGAGGGCCGATGCACGGATGAAGTTTCTGCGCGAGATCTTGTTCATAGTGCGGGAATCCTTTCCATTCTTCTTTTTCTTCCAAAAGCGCCCTGCTTCGTGCAGTTTGACGCTTTTTTGACAATGCTATTATAGTGAAATTTTTGCCAAAAGAGAAATTCAATTTTCCGGTTTGCAGTTATGGACTTCTTCTATAAGTTCATTGACCTTCCCCAGCGGTTTTGTTACAATGAAGGAAATGCCGGAAAGGAGGCCCGCTTTGCATGACCGACCGTCAGATCCGCTGTTTTCTGGCTCTTTATGAAACGCTGAATTTTTCGGCTGCCGCGCGGCAGCTGTTTCTCACCCAGCCCACCCTGAGCTATCAGATCCGCACACTGGAAGAAGAACTGGGCACCCCGTTGTTCACCCGCACCACCTGCCGGGTGGAGCCCACCGAAGCCGGGCAGCTGTTTGCCGCCTTTGCCCAGAACGTCCGGCAGAGCTATCAGGCGTTCCAGCATGCACTGGCCGCCGGGCCCGCCCGGCGCGAAAAGCTGGTGCTGCAGGTGCCGCTGACCATGGCGTCGCGGGATCTCGTGTACCACGACCTGCTCCTGGCGCTGAACCAGGCACTGCCGGACTGCGACCTGGAAGTGCGCACCGACACCTCCTGTGCCTCCCCGGAGGAGGTTCTGCAGAGCGGCGTGGACGCCCTGGTACAGATACTGCTGGAACCGGTGAGCGATGCCATCGACTGCCTGCCCCTGTTCGACACCAAATGCCATCTGCTAGCAAGCCCCGGCAGCCCGCTGAGTGCCTGCGGCACCCTGACCCCCGACCAGCTGGCCGGGCAGACCATCTGCTTTGAAAGCTGTGACGCCGTATTCGTGTCCATGGTACGGCGCTGCCTGGAGGACATTCCCCTGCGGTGGCTCATGGTGCCTGACTTTGAAAAGGAATACGTCCGGATGCTGGCCGGAAAATGCCTGTTCCTGAGCCCGGTGCGGAGCCACGGCTACCCGCCCGAGTGGTTCCACCCGCTGATCTTCCCCTTCCCGCCGGCACCCACCTGCCTGTTCACCCGCAAGGACGACACCCGCCCCTGCCTGCAGGTGCTGCGGCAACTGACCCTGGCCGAACACCGGCGTGCCGTGGCAGACGGCCGCCTGTAAGCCCCGGAACATCACATTTATGCTGTTCCTGGACTGCACCGGCCGGTGCAAGGCCCACGGCAAGACCATCGGCCATCTGGAAAAGGCCGGCTGGACAAATACGTGTTCAACGGCGAGTGGGTGTAAATCTCATTTTCCCTGTAAAAACAGCAAAGAGCCGCCCCGGATGGGGCGGCCTTTTCTGTCTGCCGGAAACAAAAAAGACCGGAACCACACTGCGCTTTGCAATGCAGTCCCGGCCTGAAAACTCACTGACCCTGCTCGTCTACGACCTTCAGGCCCTGGGTCTGCTCGATCTCGGTCAGCATATCCACACGCGCCTGATGGCGGCCGCCCTCATACTTGGCATTCAGCCACTCGTCCACGATCATCTTGGCAGTCTCCACGCCGATGACCCGTGCGCCGAAAGCGATGATGTTGGAGTTGTTGTGCTGCTTGCTCATGCGGGCGGAATAGGGCTCGCTGCACACGCAGGCACGCACGCCCTTGACCTTGTTGGCGGCCAGGCTGATACCCACGCCGGTGCCGCAGATCAGCACACCGCCGTCCACTTCGCCGTTGGCCACCATCTTGCCCACCTTGTAACCGCTGATGGGGTAGTTGAAGCTCTCAGTGCTGTTGGTACCGACGTCGATGACCTCGATGCCCTTGTCCTCCAGATACTTCTTGATCTCCTTCTTCATTTCGACCGCGCTGTGGTCGTTGCCGATTGCCAGTTTCATACAGATACGCTCCTTATCTTATAGACATTCTATGTTTTCCTGCCGTGCAGGCCATCATTTCCTATTTTAAAAAATAGCACAGGCATAAAGCCTTGTCAATAGGAGGCCAGAGCCGGTGCGCTCCCGGCCGCCGGGAACGCCAAAAGGAGCTGTTGAAAATAAAAATGTGATAGCAACTTGCACAAAAAAACAGTGCAAAAGCAGAAGCCCGGAACCCTTTTTGAGCCGTTTTGGCCCCGAAAAGGTTCCGGGTTTTGTGCATATTTTTTCAGAGAGCTATTTTGCAACAGCCCCTTTTACATCAGAATCAGGCAAACAATGCCACGATCACCTGCATGGCCACGCCCACAAAGGCACCGGCGGCCCAGGTGAGGCCGG
>CABQHF010000027.1 GCA_902463905.1 uncultured Faecalibacterium sp.
TGCCGTCTGCAGCGATGTCCAGATAGTCGCCCACTTTCACGCCGCCCAGCTGGTCCGCCGTAGCGGGCGGCAGGGTGTACGGCGTGCCGAATTTCGCGTCCGCTTCGGTCTTTTTGTAGTAGTCGGAAAAGTCCACATTGACGGACGCGTCTTTCCAGGCCGAGGTGGCGGGGTTCCACACCCAGATGGTGCTGCTTTCCGCAACGATCGCCCAGGAACCGGCGGCCGCTGTGGGGTAAGCGTCACGCAGGTCCTGAGCGGTGCTGTAGTAGCCCTTGCAGCCGTTAGCGATGAACGTGATCTGGTCCGCTGCTTCTTTGGCGGAGCTGGCGTTATCCTGTGCGTTTTTCGCATCCGCAGCCGCAGATGCAGCTGCCTGCTGTGCGGTGGTTGCGGAGTCTCCGGCCAGCTTTACGGCTTTTTCCGCTGCCTGCTGTGCCTCCAGGCAGGTGGACACATAGGTCAGCCAGGACACGGATGTCACGCCGGTGACAAAGAAATAGCTCTGAACGGCCACATCATCCGGGTAGGCGGCACCGCCCACCCGGGCGATGATGTCAAAGGTGCGCAGCTCATAGCCGGTGTCGGGCTGCATCACGCACAGGTTAACGTGTACGTCGCCGGGGCGGCGCAGGGCCTGCTCGGCCAGCTCCAGCGTGACGATGTGGGAGCTGTCGGCGTCCACAGTTACGGCGGCGTGCTTGCCGCTGGCGGTGAGGATCTGGTCATACCAGCCAAAGTTGTTGGCTCCTTCGCCCCGATACTGCACAGTGTATACCGCACCGTCCGGGGCAGCATACGGGGTTCCGCCGTTGTAGAGGGCAATGCCGATGAAGCGGCTCTGCGCGTCCGACTGCATCACCGGGACGACAGGCGGCGCGCTCTGGGACTGGAAGTCCATTTTAAGGATCTGCATTCGATGCCTCCGAAGTGTCCGGGTCGGTGTACTCGATCACGTCGCCGGAATAGGATTTGCTGCCGGAAGAAATGGTGCCCGCCACGCTGTTGAGCTGCACGGCGTTCTTCTCGGCATGGTAGGGATAAACGGTATACTGGGCCACCTGCACGGTGGTGTTGGTGTGCCGGTCGCGGTCCATGAGCACCACTTTGTCATACAGGCCAAAGGACAGGTGTGCGTACTTGTCCGGGGCAAGCCGGGCCAGATCCGCAACCTGACAGCTGTAGGAGCGTTTGGGGAACGCCGCTGCTTTGACCAGGGCGTCGGCTTTGATCTTCAGGGCGGACTTGTCCGAGATGGAGCTGTCCGTTTCGCTGTGCCAGATGACACGGCTGTCATAGTCGTGGCACTGCGCCTCCACACTGATATCGCCCTTCCCGTACAGCAAAAGGGCGGTATAGTAGCTGTCGCCGGTCTCGGCCTTACCTTTATAGTAGGGCTGTTCGGTCAGGTTCAGCTCATCGGTAAAGTAGGCACCCTGCGGGGTGCGGGTGCTGGGATCCACGATGATCATCTGGCAGGCAGTGGATGTGCCCGGTACCAGGAACCGGAGCGGGTAATTCTTCCACACGTCCACGGCTTTCTGGGCCAGTTCCAGCGGGCTGCCGGTGAACTTTTCAATCGCCAGTTTCTCGGTGGCCTTGTCCGGGGCAGTCAGCTCCCAGCCTGACAAGTTGGAAATGGCCCGCCGGAGGGTGTCAGCCATGGTCTGCGGGCCTTTGCTCCAAATGCCGGTGGACACATAGTTGTTCCAGTTCTTCAGCAGGGTGGTACACAGGCTGTCCAGATCCAGCAGGGCCTCGTAGTCGGTGGAACTACTGCCCACATTGATGCTGGACAGCGCATAGGTCTGATCTTCGGTCTTTTCCACCAGCCGCACCCGCTCAGTGAGCAGGCGGGCCTGAGGATGGCCCCGGGGCAGGCTGAATTTCACTTCATCCTCCCAGCCGTTCCAGTTGTGCACGATGCAGTAATCATCACAGTCCAGCGGGGTGTGGCTGCCGTCTGCTTTTACAATGGCAAGCACGGGCAACGCCTCCTTTACACAAAAATGGGGTAGTATTCGACGTAGCTCTGTCCGGTGTGGGCAAGGCTGTTTTCTCCGGCCCGGACGGTGGGCCAGCCGGAAATGCCGGTGACGGCCTGAAACAGGTTCTGGCCGTTGCACAGCACCTGCCGGGTGATGCCGTCCACGCACACGGTGTCACCGGCCTGCAGATCTTTGAGCACGCAGCTGCCGCCGTTCGGGTAGTGCACGGTATAACTGCCGGCCTCCGTCACGGTCTCGATGATGCGGCACTCCATCTGCGGGGCGGTGCCCGCCACGAAGAAGGACTGCGTGTCTGTCGGAAGCACCAGAGTTTCCAGTGCCCCGTGCCGGTAGCCTGCCAGCGTGTAGGTGCAGCTGAGGATGCAGCCGTCGGTGTCCTGCTCCTGTGCCTTGCCACTGTCCAGCAGCAGGGCTGTGTAGGTGCCGCCGTCCGGCAGGGCCAGCTCCACCGTGCCGCCCAGAAAAGCCGCCGTCAGGGCGCTGCGCTTAGCTGCTGCGTCGGCGGGGCTCGTGCCGTAGATGTCCACCGGCAGAGAGATGGAGCGCAGGCCGTACTGGGTGGAGCAGAAGGTGATCCGCCCGCCGGTGTAGCTGGTAAGGTAGTTCTGAGTGAGGGCGCTGCCGCTGACATTCCAGCTGGACAGCAGCAGGGCCCCGAACTCGCTGGCCCCGTGGTCATTGACGTAAAAATCATCATTCATGGTTCATCACCTCCGGAAGCCCAGTTCCTCGTCCATGTAGGACGCGGTGGTGCGGGCCATTTCTCTGCCGTCCACGTTGAACACCGCAGTCAGGCTGCCGGTGTAGCTGGCTGTGAGCTGCTGCGCTGCACTGGAACCGGTGCTGTTCTGGGTGCGGGAAATGCTTTGCTGGTTTGCAGCGGAAGCGGCCTGCGTGCGGCGGGTGAGCTCGGCAGCGGTGATCGTGTCGCTCTGGGTGTAGCCGCTGCTGTCCGGGTGCGGCAGGGCCGGTGTCTCGTCGGAGGCGCTGCCGTCATCGGCAGAGCCGCCTTTGCGGCCATACTTCTTCCACAGGAACAGCCCCAGCCCGGCAATGCCGGCCACCAGTGCGATGATGGCAAATACCTCCGGGTGGGCTGCAATCAGGCCGCCCACCTTGCCCACAAGGCCCGCCACGGCCTTGCCGATGGTGCCAATGCCGGACACGGCGGCGCCCACCAGCTTGCCCATGCCGCCGGAGCCGGACAGCCCGCTGGCAATCTCACCAATGCCCTGGATGGTGGCTCCGGCACCGTTTTTGATGCCGCTGCCAAAGATACCGGACACGGCCCCAAAGGCACCCTGCAGCCCGCCGCCGGCATAGGCCTCGTTGATGGCAGCCAGCGCTTTCTTGGCCCAGGCAGAAACGGTATCACGCTGGCTCTGGCTCACCTGGCCCCAGATGAGCTTGGTCACCGTCTCGGCAATGCCGGCCCAATCCTTGTTCTTGACGGCGGAAATGCCGTCCTTGATGATGCCAAAGATGCCGCTGCTCAGCTCGCTCTTGGCCCCGGACAGGGCCTCGTCAATGCGCTTCTGGGTGGCAGTGACGGAGGTGTCGATCTGCTGGGCGGATTCCTCCACCTTGTCCTGCACGCCGTCCACATAGGTGATGATCTTCTCGTAGGTCTCGCGGCCGCTGGCACCGATGCGCTCCCCGGCCTCGGTGACGGTCTGCTCCACATGGCGGGACCCGTCGGCATAGATCTTGGTCACCTCGGCGGTTGTGACGGTGGCCCCGTCCTTGTAACTGGTGCTCGTTTTCTTGGCCGTGTCGGTCAGCACCTTGGACATGTCGGCGTAGGACTTCGTCACCTTCTGGGTCACGCCGTCCACCTTGGTGGTTACCAGGGTGTATTCCCGCTCGACGCCGTTGACCATCTCCTTGCCGGATTCGGTCACCTTCTCGGTCAAGCGGTCAAATTCCTTGCCGGTGCTGTCACGGATGTGCTCGTTGACCGCTTCCACCGTGGTCTCCACCTGCCCCAGGGCATTCTGGGAGTATTTGGTGTAGTTGTCGGTGGTGGAGCGCAGGACCGTCTCGGTGGCCTTTTTGCTGGTTTTCTTGGTGCCGGAACTACCGGAGGAGGACGGGATGTCGCTGACGATGACCCCGCCGCCGGTCAGATCGGCCAGCTCTTTCTCCGTCTGCGCCTGCTGCACCCGGCTGTCGTGCAGCTGTTGGCGGCGCTGGCGGTCTGCATCGGTGACGGTGCTCTTGTACTGGGATGCCTTCCAGCCCTCGTAGGTGTCAAAGGTAGAATAGCCGTCCTTGTTCAGGGCCTTGTTGAGCTTGAAGCTCAGTCTGTCCAGCCAACCGATGACCGTGGACAGTGCATTTTGTGCCGTGTTGGCCACGGCTGTGAGTGCGGAGTTCACGCCGGTGCGGAACGTCTCGCTGGAAGCATAGGCCGTACCAAAGGCCCCGGCCAGAGCACCCAGCAGGGTGACCACAATGCCGATGGGGTTGGCGTTCATGACAGCGTTCAAAGCTGCCTGTGCCCCGGCTGCCACGGTGGCCGTGGTCTTGTAGGTAACGAACGCCCCGCCAATGCTGCCCAGCAGCGGCAGCAGGACGTTTGCATTGTCGATGCAGCCCTGTACGACGCCAACGAGGATGGACAGCTCCGGGGTGGTCTGCCGCACGGCATCCAGCAGGCCGTCGATGCCGTTGGTCTGCCAGCCTGTTTTGCAGGCAATGGCTAGCTCGTTGCACTTGGTCACCGCCTCGCCAAAGGCGGCGGTTAGATCTTCCATGACCACGCCCGCCAGCTGGGTGGCGTTGTCCTTCAGGGTGGACAGGCGGCCATTGAGCGTCTGGCTCTGGGTGGCCATGCTGTCATAGTAGCGTCCGCCCTCTTCGGCAGCGGCCTGCAGCGCCTGGGTCAGGACATCGTAGGTGATGGTCATGCTCTGCACGTCCTGCACGGACTTGCCCGTGTAGTCGGCCAGCACCTGATAGATGTTGATGCCCGCCATGGCGAACTGCTTGATGTCCACACTGGTGGCTTTGCCCTGGTTTGCCACCTGCTGCAGGTTCTGGGCCATGCGTTCCAGCTCGGCAGACCCGCCGCCGGTAGCTGCCACCGCGTCGCCCAGGGCAAGGATGGTCTTGCGGCTGTACTCGGCGTTCTCACCGGCAGAGATCAGGTATTCATTGGACTTGACCAGAGTAGCCGTATCAAAGGGTGTGCGGGCTGCGTCTGCCTGCATGGCAGCCAGGGCCGCGTTGGCCTTTTCGGCGTCGCCCAGCAGGTTGGTGAGGGCGGTGCGGTATTTCTCGATCTCGGCATTATAGGACACGCCGGTGGAGATCAGGGCCTTGCCGGCGTCCACCACCTTGTCCACGCACTTGGAGATGATGTTGCCGATGGCCACCTGTCCGGCGGTAAACTGAGCAATGACCTTTTCTTTTGTTTCCTGCGCAGAGCGCTGTGTTTTCTGTCCGGCGGCATCGGCGTCCGTGCTCACCTTGTCGGAGGTCTCCTTGCTGGTCTTTTTGACCTTGGCCCCGGCGTCGGCGGCTTCCTTTTCGCCCTTCCCGGCAGCGCTCTTGACAGCAGCGGCGGCCTTTTGGGCGGCTTCTTCCGTCTCGGACACCACGCTGTCAGCGGCTTTGGCGGCAGCAGAGGCGGTTTTCTGGGCCGCCTGTTCCGCTGCCTGTTCTACCTGGTCAAGGCCCTCCTGAGCCCCGCTGGGATCGGTCACGACGCCGAAAACGACCTCGCCGTCATGTTCGCGTGCGATGGTGCATCACCTCCCGGAATGCTCTTTCTGGTATTCGGCCTGCCTGGCAAGAATGGACGCCTTGCGGTCTGCCATGGACACATAGCGCCGGGCCGTGCCGCCGGCCTCCGCAGGCAGGGCGTACACCCGGCGCAGCTTCTCGTATTGCTCCCGCATTCCCTTGGGCATGTCGGTCAGATCTTCGGTGCGATAGCTGATGATCTTGCAGATGCGGCACTCGTCCGGCAGGCTGCGGAACATGGCCATGAAGTCCCACCAGTGCAGCTGCGCCGTGCGCAGGTCGATGCCGTACACCTGCAGAAACGCCGCCCAGATCAGGGGGCCGTCCACCGCAAAATCAAAGCCCCGGGGCATTTCCCGGAACGCTTCGGCACTGCGCTTTTCCCGCTCGGATTCTTCGGCCCCGCAGCGGTAGAACAGCAAAAAGCCGTCGATGTTATCCTTGGTGAGCGGGCCGTGGATGAGCACCCGCTGGGCGTAGTCCTGCAAGGCGGCTTCCTGCTCGGGTGTGTGGGCCCGGGCGGCCATGTTGTCATAGGTGACCCATGCCCGGAAGTCCGTTTCAAAGCCCTGCGGCAGGCTGTCGGTCAGGTAGCAGTCCTGGCGGGTCATGCCTTGGCCCGGCGTGCAGCCCGGCGCTGTGCCCGGTTCATGGGCATGGGGGCCGGGATTGAGCTCTTGGCGTCCTTCAGGGCGTCCCGGTCAATGGGTTGCAGGGCCGCCATGCGTTCCAGTGCCTCCGGGTCAGCGGCAGCGTTGAAGTCCGCCAGCAGCTGCATCAGATCTTCCAGGTCATCCACGTCGATGCCCAGACGCTGGTCGTAATCGTCGCCCAGCAGGTCGGCAAAGAAGTCATCCAGGATCTCGTTGAACTTGATGAGGTATTCGTCATCTTCCTTATCCAACGCGTTCAGCGCCGCCATGGCTGCCTTGTAGCCCTGGATGTACCGCTTGTAGTCCTTGCCTTTGGTCACCTTAAAATCGAATTTCACGTTGCGAAGAATCATAAAAAGCTCCTTTCGTTGGGCCCTGCGCCGGTGCTGCCCCGGCTTGATCTGGCTGGTTCAGGGCATAAAAAATCCCCGTCCGGGGAGGTGGACGGGGACATGCTTGTGGGAAACTCAGGAGGCGCTGTAGGTGTACTCCTTGGGCTTCTCCACACCGGAGACGGTGACAGAGATGCCGGCGTTATTGCCTGCGCCATTGGAGGCGTCGCCGTTGACGATGACGGAGGCCTTGCCGGTTTCGCCCTTGCCGGTGAGCATGGAGAAATAGACATACGGCACGATCACGGCGCTGCCGGTGCCGAACATCACGGCCAGGCTGGTGACCCAATCCTGCCAAGGGTCACCGTGGGTGCGGTCACCGGAGATGGAGAAGGTGCGCTGGGCACTGGTCTTGATGGTGGCATTGCCCTTGCGGATATACTGCTTGTCCTGGGTGCCGGGGTTCACGGCGGCGGAGTGCTCGGTGATGCACTCCTGGCAGACGATGTAGTCGTTCACTTCGTGCTGGGTGTCCGCAGTCTGGAACGCCAGCACGAAGTCGTCCGCCATTTCCAGGCCGGCATAGTCCGCACTGGGGGTGATGCTGGTCATCACTTCTTTAACGGTCATGTGGTTGCTCCTTTCGGTTGATAGTAAATAAGCTGCAGCTGGATCTGTGCGCGGCAGGCCCCGCCCTCTGCTTCGAGGATGTAGCCGCTGGAGGTGACGGACACCTCCCGGACGGTGCGCCCGCTGCCCAGCTGCGGGAAATTGCGGGCCCGGCTCTGGCTGGCCACCCACTCGGTCAGATCGTCCCAGAAGCCGGACGCTGCCGCCTGCTGGGCGGTGTTGTCCGGGGTGTAGATGGTGTGGGAGGCCAAAACGTAGTTTTTCAGCCGGAGGGACCCGCTGAAGTAGCGCTTGAGCTCCGGGGCACCGGGCATGTCCAGGATGGTGTATTCCTCGGCATCGCCGGTCAGGCCGCCCACCCGGAACGCCACGCCGTCCTCCTGTGCGGAGGCCACCAGCGGGCAGGTGCGCAGCCAGTCACGCATGGCCTGAATGGCAGGGGTCATCTGGTTTCCTCCTTCATCACTGCTTTCCAGAACTGGTTCCACGAGATCTTGTTTGCGAGTTTGGAACGCTCGGCCCAGTAACTGCCGCGCCGTCCACCATCCCCGTGCAGGCCCTCACCCATGGGATGCAGGTAGTACTGCCGGCTGGCATAGGGTGTTGACCAGATAATCTCGCCGGTCTCGTAGTCGGTGGCAATGTTTGCGGAACCGTCCAGCATACCGGTCTCAAAGGGCACGAACGGGTGGGTGTCCCGGATGATGCGCTGCATGAGCTTGCCCCGGCCCGTGACCATGGCCCGGGTCAGGTTGGCACCAACGTCCTTGTTCCAGCGGATCTGCGCGGTGCACTTTCCGCTGCGGTGCTGCACTGTGAACAGGGTGCCCATGGGTGTGGTGATGGTCAGGCGTCCGCCGTGGCTCTTGTCCCAGATGGTGGCCATGCCGTCATCTCCCTTCCACATGCCAGTGCGGCAGCAGGGGCTCCCGGTTGTCCGAGACTGCCGCCACCGTGCAGCAGGGGTGCGTCTTTTCCAGCCGGGCGTATTCCTCGGCGGTCAGGCTCTGCACCGCACCCTGCACCACCTTCCAGCCCCGCTTGAGCGTCCAGTGCTTTGCCTTTTCGGCAGCGGGCAGGGCTGCCCACTGCACATAGGGCAGGTAGCCCAGGGTGCAAACGCTGGCCGGGATGCGGATTTGGATGGTGCGCTCGGGGTCCTTGCTGGTGCCGGTGCCGGAGGTGTCCAGCTTTTCCCGCCAGCTGCAGGCCGGGAACACCCAGCACTTGGGCGTGTCGGTGTCGGCCTTGGGGTCGTGGATGAGGTTCACCACGGTAACGGTCGTGGTCATCTCATTCGATCCCCCTGTACAGCAGGCCGTGAGGGTCAGTACCGAGAGCGTTCTGCAGCACGTGCCAGGCCTCGAAGCGCACCGCAGCGGACAGGCTGGCGTTTGCCGCAAAGGTTACGCTGTAGCCGTCGTTGGAGACGCTCTGTGCGCCCGGCGCGGCACCCACAGCCAGCTTTGCGGCCAGCAGATCCACGATCTGGGCACAGGCATCCGCCAGCATCTGACGGCAGCTCTCGCACACGGCGGCATGGGGTTCCGCCTTGCCGAAGGTCGCGCTGTCGATGAGGCGGGACGCCCGGCTGCACAGCACACCGAACGCCAGCTCACTCACCGTGCCGCCCGCCGCCTGGTACTCCGGGTAGGTGCAGTAGTTCATGGGCGGGGCCCTCCTTACGCCTCGATGCGCTTGATGTACAGGGTCTTGGGCTTGGACACCTTGATGCCGTACACCTTGCGGCCCTGCACAGCGGACGCGCCAATGTACTTGCCGGAGCCGCCCAGATCCTGCAGGTGCACGGGGGTCTGCCACTCCATCACACGGTGGCACCAGTTGGGGTGGCCGCAGATGAACTCGGTGGTAGTTTTCTTGGTGCTGACACGGGTGGTGTTCTCGAAGTCCATGTTGTTGGATTCGTACACCGCAAAGCCGGCGATCTGACCCACCGCACCGGTCTGCACCAGCTGCTGGGACAGGTCACCCTGCTTGATGAACTTGTCATCCTGCATGAGGATCTCCAGATACTCAGGGCTGACGATCATAAAGCGGCCGGTCTGGGGCACGCCGTTGCGGCTCAGGGTGCGCTTGGCGGCCAGAGCCTCTTTGTAGGCGGTGGAAGCGGTGCAGGCGGTCTTGGTGGCGCTGATGGTAGCACCGGTTGCACTCTGCAGCGCCTCGATGGACTTCTTGTCGATGGACAGGGCCATGGAGTAGGCGGCGCTGTCCAGACGCTCGGCGGTGATGCCGTCGGGCACGGATGCAGCGTCAAAGCCGTCGATGATCTCATTGACAGCCTCGTCGTTGTCGATGTCCAGATCCAGATAGGTGGTGGTGCCGGCATCGGCGTCCACGCCGTTTGCCTTGTCGTATGCCTTGACGGCCACCTCGGTGTCACGCACCGGGATCTTGACCTTGCCGGCCTTGGGGCTGCCCTCGTAGCGGGTGTTGAAGATCGCACCGTCACGGGTGACCAGAGTGGCCCGCAGCTTTGCGTCTACCAGAGCGGAATACCGCTCCTGATTTGCATGTGCCATGTTGAACTCCTTTCAGTTTACAGGTTCAGTTCGGGATTCAGGGACTTAAAGGCGGCTTCCACACCATTGGATTCGTTGGCGGGCGGTGCGCCATGCTCAGCGCCGGTAGAGACCACGGCCACGCCGGCGGCACCGTCCTCACCAAAGGCCCACGGGTTTGCTTTGGCGGCTTCGTCCAGCGCCTTGGCGATGTCGGCAGAGCGGTCGGCAGAGCCCTTCAGGCTGTCCACGTCCAGCAGGGCGCGCACAGCCTTGACGCTGCGGCCTTTCTTGCCGAGGATGGCGGTGTTCAGGGCGCTGTCAAAGGCAAAGCCGTCCGCCTGGGCCTTCATGTCGGCCTGCAGCTTTGTCAGCTCGGCCTCGTACTCCTCGGGCTTCTTCTTGCCTTCAAAGGCTTTCAGGCCGTCCTGGGCGGTCTTGAGCTGGGCGTTTGCGTTGTCCAGCTGGGCCTGCAGGGCAGTGGCGGCGGCCTTTTCGCGGTTGACGTCGTTGCCGTTCTCCTGCATGATCCAGTTCAGCTGTTCCTCGGTAATGCCGGGGATCTTGTTCTTCACATCTTCACGTTTCATGGTGGAAAAGCTCCTTTCTGTGGGGAAAACCTCGGTTTGGTGACACGGTTCTCCGTCCGTGTTCGGTTGTGGGCGGGGTACGCGCCGCCCGCCGCTATGGCTGCTCCCGACACAAATGTCGGGGACATGGCACCGTTTGCAGGGATCGAACCTGCCGCTTCCGGTTTTGGAGACCGGCGCTCTTCCAACATGAGCTAAAACGGCATGAAAAAACCACTGTTGTGCCTTTAGAGGGCATACAGTGGTTAAAATGGGGGATTTTAGTGAATGTTCTTTACGGCTTGACCTCAACGCTGGGCAGGATGTCCGTGTGGAAGTACAGCTTGTAGTGGTAGGGGTCGGTATGGGTGCCGGTAATGTCCTCGACCACATACATGGTGTAGTCGTTCAGATAGATATAATTCTTGCGGTAGGTATCCGGGCCGACCTTCACCGTGCAGACCAGCTCGTTGTTCGAGTTGTTGGAGATGGACATGTAGCCCTCGGCCTCAATGATGACCTTATCGGTGCGGGCGTTGTAAACGGTGATCTTGCGCTCACTCTCAAAGTAATCGGCCTGCTTGGAGATGTTGTAGTTGGCCTTGTCGGCCTCACTGGTACAGCCACACAGCAGAATGGATGCAGCCAGCGCAAGGGCAAGAAGAATCTTTTTCATGGTTCGTTCCTTTCTGTAAAAATGGGCAAAAGAAAACCACCGTCCGGGTGGATGGTGGTTTAATCTTATTTTTGGTAGGCCATGCTGGGCGGAATCGGAAGTGACGGGCCAGCGTCATCACGCTTCATGATGAACACCAGATCCATCCAATCCGTCATACGGCCAGATTCCTTGAAAATGATAACAGGAGTAATACCCAGCGGCTTGACGTTTGGGTCGCCTCCCCAGAAAAACCAGCAATCGCCAAGATCACGAATTTCTGTCAAGCCGCCTCGGCCGAACTTTGCCAGCTCCTCATTTGCCATTTTGCAGGCTTCACTCAGTGTCATGATGAACCCCCTCGCAGCACATACCGATGGTGTCATTCAACTCTGCATTATCAATTCGCATCAGAAGCGTTTCACCATCCATAGCTTTTGAAAAGTAGTCCCGGCAATTGATGAAACCGTTTTGCGGGTCACGGAAAAATGTTCTTCCATTTTTCTGCTCTGCAACGAATGCATGGGCGGAATTTTTGAATCCCACAACAACCTCTGCCCGGGCTCCATCGCCCCACTCTGCCATGCGTTGTTGAATTTCCTCAAAGCCATTGCCTTGTGGAAAGTTCTCAATCTTGGCACCGTTGAACATGGCACCCATGTTTTTCACCTGAGCGAGTTCATCCCCGGCAAATGTAGGCTTTGCGGCAACGTCATAACCACGCCGCCGCATTTCGTAGGTCGGGACGCATTTCTGGCAGTTTCTGCGATACTCAATAGCTTCATTAAATTTCGGGTTGGACGCTATCGTGTCTGATGCTGACGAATGGCCTCCTTCGATTTTTTCCCAACTGAGCCATGGTTTTTCAGAAACCGTTTTAATGTCAGTATACATGAAATTCTCGGAGGATTCAATCTTTTCAGACCCCAGCAACGGCTTTGACTGTGCAGAATTCTTTGCCGCCCATCCAGCCTTGCTGGCTTCACTCCGCCCGAACTTCGGCACGCTGGTGCGGGCGCTGTCTACTCTGCCGCCGGTGGCCTTGGCAAACTCGCTCAGGCTCTGGCGGGCCGCCCGCAGGCGCACGGCGCTGTCGGTGGTGTCAGACCCGGCGGCGCTCTCGGCCAGATACCGCTTTTTCCACTTGCGGACGTTCCGCTCTCTAGCCCGCTGCATCTGGTTGATCTCGTACTGGGTGTACAGTTTGCCGTTGTACTCGATGTTCCGGGCGTTCAGCTCCTGCAGGCTCTCCTCCGTCCAGGTGGGCGGGTCGCCCAGCTCAGGGAACACGGCAAAGAAGGTGTGGCGGCAGTTCCATCCGTAAATGCCAGCGCCGGTGCCGTAGCCGGTGGCCTGCTCGAAGTCCGGGTAATGCACGCCCAGATAGTCCACAGCGCCGCCCCGGTGAAAGCGCCGGCCCTGCCACTCGGCGTGACTGGGGCGGGCACCGCCATGTGCCGAGGTCTCCACGAACTCCGCACCCATCTCGTCCATGCGGGCTTCCTGCAGCTTGCCTGCGGTCTGGTTGACGCCGGTGAGCACCGCCCGGCGGGCCGCTACTTCCAGCGTGTCGGTGTGGCCGCTGGGGTAGGTGATCTCCGGCATATCGTCTGCAAGGCTGTCTACGGCCTGTTTGACGGCGGTTTTGTAGTCAAAGGCACCGGTGCTCACCTTGCCCCAAGCGACGTCCAGCGTGCGCTCAAAGGCCCCGGAGACGGTGTTTGCCGTGGTGGCCGTGAGGTTTTGCCAGGTGCCGCAGGTCTGCCGGGCCCCGGCGTTGAGCAGGTTGTTCAGGGCGGCGCTCTCTTCAAAGGGCGTGGGCTCCAGCCCGTAATGATAATAGATGGCATCTTCCCGCTCCATGGCCTCGGTGGCTGCTTCTTTCAGCAGGCGGCGGATGGTCGCCTCGCTCTTGCCGCTGTACTTGGCCAGCAGCTTGACCACGTTCTCCCGCACCGCTTCGGTCTGCTGGTAGCGCCACAGCTGCCAGTTGGCCGTCTCGGTGAGGGTACCCATTTTGCCGATGCGCCGGGCGACATCCTGTAAGATCTCATCCTCGACCTGCTGGGCCAGCTGTACAAAGGCGTCCGGCATGGCATCGAGGTAGCTCGGCGGCAGCATCAGGCACCCCCAAAGGTGATCTGTTCGTCGGACTGGCTGTCAGCTTTGGCTTCAGCCGCCCACTGGTGGGCTTCGTCTTCGCTCAGACCGTACCGGGCGGACAGATACCGGCAGCGGGGCACAAGGCCGGCCAGAGCGTCCTCCCGCAGCTGTGCGGTGCGCTCCTGCTCGCTGACGATGTAGCTGTCATCCCAGTTGACCGAGATGCTGGTGTCCGGGTCCACATCTGCACCCAGCAGGTTCTTTGCCGCCCACAGCATGGCCCGCAGAATGCCGATCAGCGCCGTCTCGATGGGGATCTGGTTTTTGTTGGCGTTCTGCACAAGGTCCTGTCGGCTGCCGGTGTACTCGGTGGCGGTGGCCACCTTGCCCAGCTCAAAACTGTAGCGGTGGCAGCCAAGCCCGCACTTGAAGCTCATCATGTCCAGAGCGTCCTGCACGGCCCGGTGGTTGTCCTCGGTGCGCAGATCGGGGTTGTACTCCCGCCATGCGGCCGGCTGGTCGATGCTGCCTTCCGGTGCGGGCAGCTCGTAGAAGATCTGGCGGTGAACGGCATCCGGCGGCACAGCGTGCTCCACACCGTCCTTGTCCACCCACTTTTTGCACATGGAGCGGTCATAGAAAATTTTCTTGCCGCCCAGGCGGAGGTCCTGCCGGTAGTTGTCAAAGGCGTAGTCCACCATCTGTGCGGCGTCCAGCGCTTCAGAAAAGACGCTCATGCCCAGCCCCATGCCGCCGTCAAGGTTTTTGGCGACAGCTGGACTGAACAGGCTGAACCATGCCGGCGCACCGGTGACGGTGATGTGTTCCACCATGCCCGGCGGCGTCTCGCTCTTGGTAAACTTCGGGGTGCCGGAAACATCATCCATCACCTCGAACCATTCATTCGTGATGGTCCGTTCGCCGCCCTTGCAGGTGTGGGTCTGTATATAGACGGCGGGCTTGCCGCCCATCACGCACTCGGACACAAAGGCGGCCTCGGTCACCACGCCCCGCTCCACGCTGATGGGCAGGATGCAGCAGGCGGGGTCATAGTCCAGCTGAATGCGTCCCTGCGGCGAGGGCAGGGCGTTCCCGGCGGCATCCACCGTCAGGCCTTCCACACTCAGCACAAAAGCACCGGTGCCGGACCAGTAGGCCTGCTCCACCAACTTGTTGGCATTCTCCCAGAAATGCAGCTGCCGCAAAAGGCCGCCGGTCTGCTGCTCATCACTGCCCAGCAGGTAGGCGGCACTCTTTGCGTCGCCGATCTGGAAGGTGGTCTTGTCGTTGAGCAGCAGGTTTGCCCAGTCCTCGCAGACGTGTTTCGGCATCCGCAGGGAAGCCA
>CABQHF010000028.1 GCA_902463905.1 uncultured Faecalibacterium sp.
TGGCACGTCAGATCCTGAAGGCTCTGGAAAAGTAATTTTTTCTGAGTTTGCCATACAAGGAGGTTCTTTATGAAAAAACGTATTGTCAGCTTGCTGCTGGCCCTGGCACTGCTGGTGCTGCCGGTACTGCCTGCCTTTGCAGCAGAGGAAGATTCCTACACCTACGTTGCCCTGGGTGACAGTATCACCACCGGCGTGGGCCTGAAGGACACCCACTTTTCCACCACCGACAAGAGCTACGATGTGCAGGAAAACTACCACGATTACTCCAAGGACTGCTATGTAGCCCGGGTGGCCGACGCCCTGGGCCTGGACCGGGACCATGCCGTGAACTACGGGATGCCTGCTGCCATGAGCAGCAACATCCTGGACCTGGTCAAGACCGGCTCCACCGACTCCGGTGCCGCCTGCTACGACCTGCCCACCCTGCGGCAGGAGCTGGCAGACGCCGACCTGATCACCCTGCTCATCGGCTCCAACGACACTGTGCTGCAGCTCATGGGGGCCATGGGCAGAGCCACCAACGGCAAGGCCACCAAACTGCTGATTCCCCTGCTGACGGGCACCATGCGAGAGATGAATCTCCAGAACCTCCGGACCCTGAGAAAGGGCCTGGAAAACCTGGACCTGACCCCGGAAGAGCTGAAGGCCGCCCTGAAGCTGCTGGATTCCGGCATGGAGGAGATCTGTGACCAGACCCGGGGCCAGACTGTGGCCAACGTGGAACAGATCCTCCAGGAGCTGAGAGCCCTGAACCCTGACGCCCAGATCATTCTGGTGGGTTACTACAACCCCCTGCCCTTCCTGCCCACCTACGGCAGACACTTCCGCCTGCTGAACCGCTCCGTCAAGGCCCTGGCCCAGCAGTACGGCGCAGACTATGTATCCATCCCCTATACCTCCACCGCCAACGATGGTCACCCCACGGTGTGCGGTCACAAGTACATCGCTCGCCAGATTCTGAAGGCCGTCCGCAAGTAAACGTTTCGTTTTTTCAAGGCCCTGCCTGTCCGGCAGGGTCTTTTTGCTTTCCTGCGTTTATTTCCGGCATTCAGCTTCAAAAGCTTCTATTTTGACAACTTTTTCCTGCGATTTTCCACGTTTTGTCAATTGACATTTCCCCTTCATTTCCTTATCATGGAAGCAGTTCCGCAGCCTTGAGATGTTGCGGGGAAAGAGGGAATGATGACCATGAAAACAAAACGCATTGCAAGCCTGCTGCTGTCGGCCGCGCTGCTGCTGTCGCTGGCCGTTCCTGCCTTTGCAGAGAACCCCACCACCGAAGAGACTGCTGAGCCGGAAACCGCCGTGCAGGAAGTGGAGCCGGAAGCTCTTACCGAAGACGATGCTGTGGCGCCTGTTGCAGAGCCCACCGCCAAAAAAGAGTACACCTATGTCGCCGTGGGCGACAGCGTGACCGCCGGCGTGGGCCTGAGCGGCCTGAAGTATAAGCTGGTGCACAACGGCTACGATATGTCGGAGAACTACAAGGGCTACGATTCCCAGTGCTTCGTGGGCTATGTGGCCGACAACCTGGGTCTGGACCGTGACCACGCAATCAACCTGGGTCTGCCCGCCGTAATGACCAACGACCTGGCCGACCTGATCGAGACGGGTGCCATGCCCGCTATGAACCAGTATTCCGGCGTACAGTACACTTCTGTGCCGGAGCTGAAGGAGTACATCCAGAAAGCCGACCTCATCACCCTGCAGGTGGGCTCCAATGATGCCCTGATCCGCACCATCGTGGCGCTGGGCGAGGCCACCAACTGGAAGAGCGAAAAGCTGGCCAACGGCATGGTGGCGGGCCTGTTCCGCAACCTGACCCCGGAAAACCGCGATCTGTTCCTTGACAGCCTCAAGCAGCTCACCCTGACCCCATCGGAGATCCGGGCCGTGCTGTACCTGCTGACCAACGGCATGGATGAGATCTGTATCTCTACTTACAACGAGACCACCAAGCAGCTGGAGCGTGTGGTGAAGGACATCCGTGCCCTGAACCCGGACGCACAGGTCATCCTGCTGGGCTACAATAACCCCGTGCCGCTGATGCCTGCATGGGCCAGCCACTTCCGCCGCCTGAACAATTACGCCAAGAGGCTGGCCGCCCAGTATGATCTGGACTATGTGGCCATCCCCTACACCCGTACCGCCAACGACGGCCACCCCACCGTTTCCGGCCACCGTTACATCGGCCGCCAGATCCTCAAAGCCGTCAAGCACTGATCCATTCAAACAAAAAGGAGCTGTTGCAAAATAAAAATGCGATAGCAACTTGTACAAAGAAATCGTGCAAAAACAGAAACCCGGAACCCTTTTTGAGCCATCTTGGCCCTGAAAAGGTTCCGGGTTTTGTGCGTATTTTTCAGAGAGCTATTTTGCAACAGCCCCTTTTTCATTGCATTCTATGCGGTTTTCAGCTCAGGCGGCCGCTCTCCACCGAGTAGGTCACATCGGCAGCTGCCATGGTGGACTTGCGGTGGGAGACCAGCAGCACCGTCTTATCCTTGCACTCGGCACGCACTGCCCGGAGGATCACACCCTCGTTCAGGCTGTCGAGGTTGGAGGTCGGTTCATCCAGCAGCAGGAAGGGTGCATCGTGCAGAAACGCACGGGCCACGCCGATGCGCTGCCGCTCGCCGCCGGACAAGGCCCCGCCCAGCTCACCCACGGGGGTGTCATACCCCTTGGGCAGGCTGCGGATAAAGCCGTCCAGCGCAGCCTTTTTGCAGGCCGCTTCCACTTCTTCGCGGGTGGCATCCCGCTTGGCGATGCGGATATTGTTCTCGATGGTGTCGTTGAACAGCTCCGTCTCCTGGGTCACAAGGCTCTCCTGTGCCCGCAGGGTGGCCGTGTTCACCCGGCGGATGTCCTCCTCGCCAAAGCGGATGGTGCCAGTGTTCACGTCCCAGAAACGCATGAGCAGCCGCAGGAAGGTGGACTTGCCGCTGCCGGAACGGCCGGTGATGCCCACGATCTTTTTTTCCGGGATGGTCAGGCTCAGGTCGTGCAGCACCTCTTCGTCCGCATAGGAGAAGCTCACATGCTCCGCCTGCGCCCCCGCAAAGGCCGTGTGGGCACCGTCGGTCACGTCGGCGGTCACAGGCTCTTCGTCCAGCAGATCCAGCACACGGTCGGCGCTGGCAAACACCTGGGTCAGGCTGGCACCGAGGTTGGCCAGTGCCACCACCGGGCCAAAGGAGCTCAGAGCCGACAGGGTGCAGATGAGCACCCCTTCCTCGCCCATCTGCCCGTTCCGGTACAGCTGCAGGCTCACTCCCAGCACCGCGATGACCGTGAACAGGATCAGGGTGTTGGTGATGGCCACGGTCAGGCCCTCGCGGTATTTCAGGGCCTTCTGCTTCTCGCCCAGTGTCTCGCTGTGGGCCGTGATGCCGGCCGCACGGGCAGCGGTGTCCTGATATTGCAGGGTATCGCGCAGGCCGCGCAGGCTCTCCAGCACATAGCTGTTGGTGTCGGCCAGAGCTTGCCGGTACTCCCGGGCCACCTTGTCGCCGCGCTTTGCGCTCCACACCGGCAGGGCCACGCCCACCAGCAGGTACCCGGCCAGCAGCACCAGCGCGGGCAGGATGTGGTAACTGGCCACAAAACCGGTCATGCCGATCACACAGATGCAGGCGATGCAGATGGGCGAGATGGTGTGGGCATAGAACACTTCCAGTGCCTCGATGTCGGCGGTGATCAGGGAGATCAGGTCGCCGCGGTCACGGCCCTCCAGCTTGGCCGGGGTCAAGCGGCGCAGCGCGCCGAACACCTGATCCCGGATGAGGGCCAGCAGCTTAAAAGCGATATAGTGGTTGGAAGCCTGCTCCGCATAGCGCAGGATGCCGCGCAGCAGGGCAAATACCAGAATGCAGGCAAAGGCAACGCCCACCGAGCGCAGCGGGCTGGCCAGCCCCAGCGCCCGCAGGATGCCAAAGCCGCCGAAAATGGTGATGAAGGTGGCGCAGAAATGCCCCGCCACGCCCATGACGATGGCCGCCAGCATGATGGGCAGCATGGGCTTGACCAGCACGATGAGGCGGCCCACAAGGACAAAGGGGCTGCGATGCTTGGGTTCGTTCATATCAGGCATCCTCCTTTTCCAGCGTTTCCAGCTGCTTCTGGGCCGTGTACAGGCGGCTGTAGGCGCCCTGCTTTTTCAGCAGTTCGGCGTGGGTACCCTGCTCCACGATGCGGCCCTTATCCAGCACATAGATGCAGTCGCTGTCCACCACGTTGGCCAGCCGGTGGGAGATCAGGATCACTGTTTTGCGGCCCGCCAGGCTCCGGATGGCTGCCATGATGTCGTTTTCGCTCTCGGCGTCCACGTTGGAAGTGGCTTCGTCAAACAGATAAATGGGGGTGTCGTGCAGCAGGGCGCGGGCCATGGCAAGGCGCTGCCGCTGGCCGCCGGACAGGTTGCTGCCGCCCTCATGCAGGGCCGTCTGCAGGCCGTCCTGGCTGCGGCAGAAGTCGGCCAGGTTCACCTGTTCCAGCGCAGCCCAGAGCTCGGCCTCGGTGGCATCGGGCTTTGCCATGCGCAGGTTTGCTTCCACCGTGCCCTTGAAAATGGTGGCATTGTGGGGCACCAGCGTCAGGGCACGCAGGCGCTGGGCACGCTGCAGCTGTTCCACCGGCACACCGCCCAGCGTCACGCTGCCGGTGTAACCGGTGCGGCTGCCGGACAGCAGCGCCGCAATGGTGCTCTTGCCGCAGCCGGACTCACCCACCAGCGAGACAAAGCTGCCCTGCGGGATGGTCAGGGACACGTCCTGCAGAATGGTGCGGTCCTTCTCGTACCCAAAGGTAACGTGCTCCAGCTGCAGGGCAGCCTGTTCCGGCACGGTCTGTTCGCCATTGGCGGGTTCCTCTGCTGCCAGCAGTTTGAAGATTTTTTCTGCCGAGGCAGCACCGTTCATGGCAATGTGGAAATAGCTGCCCAGCAGCCGCAGCGGCAGGAAGAAATCTGCCGCCAGCAGCACGATGGTCAACGTGGCCGTCAGGCTCAGCTGACCCTTGGCAAAGGCGGACACCGCACTGATGATGCCCAGCCCGGCCCCGCCGTAGGCCATCAGGTCCATCAGGGTCACCGAATTCAGCTGCATGGTCAGCACCTTCATGGTGATCTTGCGGAAGCGCTCGGCCTGGGCGTTCATCTGCTCATGCTTCCAGCCATCGGCCTGATAGATCTTCAGGGTGGTCAGGCCCTGGATGTTTTCCAGAAAGCTGTCGCCCAGGGTGGTGTACTCGCCCCAGTATTTTGCCAGCAGCTTTTTGGCAAATTTCTGCACCGCCACGATGGACATGGGGATGAGCGGCACACAGCACAGCAGGATGATGGCCGACCGTGCGTGCACTCCCACCAGCAGCACGAACAGGGTGACCGGGGCCAGCAGGCTGTATACCAGCTGGGGCAGGTACTTGGCAAAGTAGGTGTCGATCTGTTCCACGCCTTCACTGGCCAGCATGACCACCTCGCTGGTGGCGGCGGTCTCGGTGTAATTGGGGCCCAGACGGGTCAGCTTGTCGTAAATGTTGCTGCGCAGGGTGCGCTTGACGTTCTTGGAAGCCTGGTCGCTCATGCCGGATGCCAGCAGGGTGAACGCGAACCGGAACGGCACCGTGCCCAGGCACAGCAGAAGGTTCTGCCACAGCACCCCGGTGGTAAGCATGCCTGCAAAGGCCGCCCCCGCCAGCCGGGCGATGGCCCGCACAAAGATCACGTTGCACAGCATGCCCAGCCACTGGAACGCCACGTTGGCCCCCACAAAGCGCAGGGCCCCGCGGTCAAAGGAGAGCAGTTTTTTATTGATCACGGATTCTTCTCTCTTTCTGTCCGGTCGGCGTCAGCGCCGAACAGACGGTCGTATTCGCCGGTAAAAATGCGGTCCGGCAGGGCGCTGGTCATGGCCAGGGCCGCAGCGGTCTTTTCCTCCTCGGTCAGGGGTTGGCTCACCGGCGGAAAATGCTCCAGAATGCTTTCCATCTCCGCATGCACCTGTTTGGCCACCCAGATGCCCCGGTCGGTCATATAGATCTTGCCGTAGTGCTCCTTTACGATCATGCCGCGCTCCATGAGCAGATTCATGATGCGCACCACCGAGGGTTTGGTCACCCCCAGCTTTTCCGCAATGCTGCGGGAGCTGATGTCCAGGTGGGTGCGCGAGACCTCATAGATCGCCAGCAGGTAGCGCAGATGTGCCGACGTCAGTTCCATGCCGATCACTCTCTTTTCTGATAGATTTTCCAATGTTATCCAAAGCTAACTTTTTGTTTCTGAAAAAAGGGCGCGAGCCGAATGTTCCAGCCCGCGCCCTTTGCGGATCATTTCAATGCTCAGTGACAGCCGCTGCAACCGCTGCAGCTGCCATTGCAGCCGCCTTCGCCGCAGCCGCTGCACCCACTGCAGCCGCCGCCATGCTTGTGGGAGTGCCATGTGATCCAGCCCACACCGCCAAACACGATGACTGCCACAATGATCGTGGGCAGATTAAAATTTGCAGCGAGGAATTCCATCATACAAAACACACCCTTTCACATGTCGTGCAGTTTGATCAGATCTTGGTCACGTCGATCTTGACTTCGTTGTTACCCGCATACTTATTGGGACGCACCATCAGGTAGATGAAGGCCACCAGAACAACAGCAGCCACGATGGTGAAGAAGTTGAAGCCGATCTCGCCAGTGATCAGGCCGCCGATCTGGTACACGACCAGAGCAGCACAGTAAGCCAGAGCGCACATATAACCAATGGCGATGGCGGTCCACTTGCCGTTGTTCATCTCGCGCTTGATGGCACCCATGGCTGCGAAGCAGGGAGCGCACAGCAGGTTGAAGATCATGAAGGCGTAAGCAGACAGTGCGGTGTAATCCTGTGCCACAGCGGCCCAGATCTCGTCGCCGTTCTCAGACAGCTCGCCGCCGAAGTGATACAGGACACCAAAGGTACCAACAACGTTCTCCTTGGCGATCAGGCCAGACACGGAAGCAACGGTTGCACGCCAGTTGCCGAAGCCCAGAGGAGCGAAGATCCATGCGATCTTGGTGGCGATGGCAGCCAGGACGGAGTTGTCCTGATCCTCGACCATGCCGAAGACACCGTTCTCGAAGCCGAAGCCCTGCAGGAACCACAGCACGACGGTCGCCAGCAGAATGACGGAACCTGCACGCTTGATGAAGGACCAGCCGCGCTCCCAGGTAGCACGGAACACGTTGCCCCATGCAGGCACATGGTAAGCGGGCAGCTCCATAACGAAGGGAGCAGGGTCGCCTGCGAAGATCTTGGTCTTTTTCAGGATGATGCCGGAGCAGATGATGGCAGCCATGCCGATGAAGTAAGCAGAAACAGCCACCAGCGGAGAGCCGCCGAACATGGCACCTGCGATCAGGCCGATGATGGGCATCTTTGCGCCGCAGGGGATGAAGCAGGTGGTCATGATGGTCATGCGGCGGTCACGCTCGTTCTCGATGGTACGGGAAGCCATGACGCCCGGCACGCCGCAGCCGGTGCCCACCAGCACGGGGATGAAGCTCTTGCCGGACAGGCCGAACTTGCGGAAGATACGGTCCATGATGAAGGCCACACGGGACATATAGCCGATGTCCTCCAGGATGGACAGCAGGAAGAACAGAACCAGCATCTGCGGCACGAAGCCCAGCACTGCGCCGACACCGGCGACGATGCCGTCCATGATCAGGCCGTACAGCCAGCCTGCCACGCCGATGCTCTCCAGGAAGCCGCCCAGTGCGCCCGGCACGATCTCACCGAACAGCACATCATTGGTCCAGTCGGTGGCAAAGGTGCCGATGGACCAGCCTCCGTCTGCAATGGAGGTGCCCATGGACAGGGAGTACATCAGGATCATGACCAGCGCGAAGATGGGCAGCGCCAGGAC
Organism: uncultured Faecalibacterium sp.; assembly: GCA_902463905.1. Lineage (GTDB taxonomy): Bacteria > Bacillota > Clostridia > Oscillospirales > Ruminococcaceae > Faecalibacterium. The sequence goes on from CABQHF010000028.1 coordinate 7,899, forward strand.
GCGGTTGGTGACGATCTGGTCCACCTTGTCGGAGATGGTCAGGTGCTCCACGCGGGCCTTCTTCTTGACGGCCTTGGAGACCACGGTGTTGATGTAGGCATAGCGCTGGTTGGTGATGATGCTCTCGGCATCGTCGTCCATTTCCTTCTCGCAGTCCTTGATGTGCTCGTCGATGTGAGCGATCAGGTCCTTATCCAGCTTCAGCTCTTCCATGACCTTGTCGTCACGCTCGAACAGCTTGACGGCGTACCAGCGCAGGAAGCGGTCATCCACCTTGCCCTGAATGGACTCTTCGATGTGGGCAATGGCGTGCTCCACACTGCCGGTGAACACATGGGGCAGCTCGCCGGCCTTTTTGCCCTGGGCAGCGGTCACGGCAGCCTTGGCAGCAGCCTCGGTGCCCTCGCCCTTCAGAGCGCTGATCTCCACGGCCTGGCAGCCCAGCTCGGCGCTCAGCTTCTTCAGGTCGATCTTATCGCCGTTCTTACGCACCAAATCGATCATGTTCACAGCCATGACCACCGGGATGCCCAGCTCGATCAGCTGGGTGGTCAGGTACAGGTTGCGCTCGATGTTGGTGCCGTCGATGATGTTCAGGATGGCGTCGGGCTTCTCCTTGACCAGATAAGTACGGGAGACGACTTCCTCCAGCGTGTACGGAGACAGCGAGTAGATACCGGGCAGGTCCTGGATGATGACATCCTTGTCGCCCTTCAGCTTGCCTTCCTTCTTTTCCACGGTAACGCCGGGCCAGTTGCCGACGTACTGGTTGGAGCCGGTCAGGTTATTGAACAGGGTCGTTTTACCGCAGTTCGGGTTACCGGCAAGTGCAATCTTAATGCTCATTGCGTGTTCCTTTCCTCCCTTTGGAATCAGACGATTTCGATCATTTCGGCGTCGGCCTTGCGCACGCTCAGCTCGTAGTTGCGCACGGTCAGCTCCATGGGGTCGCCCAGGGGAGCCACCTTGCGGACATAGATCTCCACACCCTTGGTGATGCCCATGTCCATGATGCGGCGTTTCACCGGGCCTTCGCCATGCAGCTTGGCCACGGTGACAGTCTCACCGACCTTGACGTCTTTCAGAGTTTTCATTGCAAATCATCCTCCTCTGCTTGTCTTTATTGGAGACCAGTCCAGTTTCGGAATGTCTCCCAAACAGTGTTGCGGGCACTGTTCAGTCTGTAATCAGCCGATCATAATGCGGTTTGCCATGGTCTTGTCCAGCGCGATGCGGCTCTCCTTGACCTGAATGATCAGGTTGCCTGCGATTTCGTTGACCACGGTCACCTCACTGTCTACCACGAACCCCAGCTCTGCCAGATGCAGCCGGACTTCGTCCTTGCCGGTGATCTTTTTGATGGTGACCGTCTCTCCTGCTTTTGCCATCGTCAGAGGCATCATATATTCCGCTTCCCTTCTCATTGAATCGGAGATGTGCGGCGGTTAGTCAGCCGCAACTATCAGCATGGATAGTTTACGCCCGCTAACCGCTCTTGTCAATAATTTTTTCATAATTCAAAGTTAGTTTATATAAACAAACAAATTTTATGCCCGCAACTCTCCGGATTTTATCACAATCAACAACAACTAACTCAGCCTTTTGACACAAAGTTCGTGCATGTTAACATTCTGGCACCCGTTTTACGGTCATCGGCTGTGCATTCTGCCAAAGCCGGTTTTCGGAGCGTTGTTCCGCCGGGAAATATTGTGCCGACCGGCCGGTGCGGCGTGAAAAATTTTTCCGGAAAGTGACACAGCCGCACGGTGCAGTGGTCAGTCTGCGCCGCGCGGCCGCGTGTCAAAAGGAGGATTTCTTCCCGTCGGTGCGTGGACACCAGCGGGCGCCAGGATAAAAAGAGAGTATTTGAAAAGAGAATGTCAGTGTTAAGCCGCCACAGCAAGGCGGAGAATGGGGGTACCGCTGTGGAACAGCCGCAGATACACGGCTGTACACTTGCGCAGCTGTGCAAAGTGACGCTGTGCCGCCTGCGGGTCCCCGTAGGCTTTCCAGCAGCCGCAGCAGGTAAAGTTCCGGCCGCTGTTTTCAATAAAGCCCACCACGTCGCTCAGGGGGTAGCCCAAAAAAACGCCGATCTCATGCGGGAATTCGGCCGAGCAGCACAGTCTGCGCGAAAGCTGGGTGAGCCAGGCCGTGCAGTCGGCCCGTTCTGCCGGCAGATGGTAGCCCTCCTGCCGGAGAAAGCCCTGCACGGTCTCGTCGGTCAGCACCGCGCGCAGCATGCTCTCGCGGTACACATAAACGAGATACTGGTGGGTGCGTGCGCAGCCCTTCAGCACCCGGACCCGCAGGCCCTTGGGCTGGAGCTGCTCGTTCCAGTTTTTCACCCGGCGGGCAAGGTCGGCGCAGTCCCGGGTCTCGTAGCGGAACAGGCCCGCAGGTTTCAGGCTGGCCAGCACCGGCGCGCACTGCTCGATCATCACGGTCTCAAAATTGCGCTCCATGGGCTGTTCCCTCCTCTGCGTGCTTCCCTGCCAGTATGGCCGGAACCAGGCGGTTTTATGAGTTAGATATTTCTAACCCGCAATTCAAAAAGAATCGGCGCGCCCGTTTTGCAGGGTCTGCCGTTCCGGTTCTGTGGTTAGTTGTTCCTAACGTGACTGTATCTTACCACAGGCAAAGCCTCCTGTCAACACTTTTTCGCAAAAAAGTTATTCATAGCAAACCAGTCGATTTTTATTGTACGTTGGTCTGTCCTTTTGGGGTGGGTTGTGCTATAATGCTGTATATCTCATTTTTCAGAGCAAAGGAGTTGTTTTCATGGCAGAGTACCCGATTCACCCCTACATCATCCACTGTCTGGAGCCGCTTCTGGCCAACGCCGCTGCGCCGGTGGTGCTGGCACTGGACGGCCGCTGCGGCAGCGGCAAGACCACGATGGCCGCCGCATTGGCAGAGCAGTTTCCGGACAGCATCGTCCTGCACACCGACGATTTCTACCTGCCGCCCGCCGACCGTGTGCCCGGCTGGGAACAGACGCCTTGTGCCAATATGGACCTTGCCCGCCTGCGGGATGAGGTTCTGGTGCCTGCCTGTGCCGGGCAGCCGGTGCCCTACCGGGCCTACTCCTGCCGGGAGAGTGCTTATCTGCCCGTGCAGCAGCTTGCCGCACAGCCGCTGGTGATCCTGGAGGGCAGCTACAGCCACCACCCGCTGCTGGCCCCGCACGAGGCATTCCGGGTGTTCGTGACCTGCTCCAAAGCCGAGCAGGCAAGCCGCCTGCAGGCCCGCGAGGGTGACCGCTACCCGGACTTCGCCGCCCGGTGGATACCGCTGGAAGAAGCCTATTTCGCCCAGTACAACATTGCCGAAAGCGCAGATTTTGTCGTGGATACCACCCTTTGAGTACAATATGCAGAAGGAGCAGATTCGAGACAGTGTGTCTTGAATCTGCTCCTTTTATTTTACAAGACCATTCACAATTTTTGAAAGAGCCTCAAATTCATCCGGGTCAAGTTTTTTCAGGTTAGCGATCATCTCTCGCAACGCTTTCGGGTCATCTGCATCGACTTCAAAAAAATCTTTTGGGGTGATGTGGAGATATTCGCAGATATAGAAAAAGTTCGTCATAGTCGGAAAGGTTTTTCCGCTTTCAATGGAGTTGATATACCCGTGGTTCTGCCCCAGCGACAAACTCATATCCCGGGCCGAAACGCCTTTCTGCATCCGCAGCTGTGTCAATCGGCGTGCAAACATCTCTTCGTACAAGTGCCATCACCATCCTTTTTGTCATATTGTATCGGATAGCATTGCAATTTTTGGCACTTTTTATATTTCACTATATTTCACTTTGCTTGTGATATCATTTTGTTTCTGATATAATATTATCAGCAACAGAATTTATCCTAGATTATTCAAAATCGACAATTATGAAGAGGAATATGGATGACTGTTGAAGAAGCTATTCAGAAAGCAAACGAGGGCGATGTAGAAACCATGGTGATTCTCGGTGACTACTACGGGCAAAACAAGGACTATGACAACGCCCTTGTCTGGTATCGGAAAGCCGCAGAGCTTGGTAATCTTGAAGCGATGTACAGAATTTTTCTAGTTGATGGCCTGTTACTCCATGCCAGCGTTATTGTCAGTCCCGATGAAGATGATGACGAGTGCTTCCAGGAAATCAACCATTATGCGGGCATCCTAAAGGATTATCCGCAGTTCAAACTCGAGCCAGCTTACAGTAATTCTAAATATGCATATTCGGAATCCCTATACCGTCGAAACAAGTATACTGAGCTTTTCTCTCTTGTCCGTGATGAATCTCATCCTCGCTTCCGCATTATGTATGCCAATACGCTCTTTTCTATTGCGGAAATCTCTCAAACGAATCCGAGACAGAGCGTTATTATTTAAGTGCTTCTCAGGCTGTCCGTTCTGTTTTGCAGGCCAACTATATTCCCGAAAATCATCATTATGAACAAGTTCGCTTTGTGCAAGCTCTTGGCGTTTATGCTACCATGCTTCGCGTAGGACTCGGAGCAAAGGCCGATGTTGAAACTTCCTATCAAGTTCTTATCGCTCAAAAAGAAAAATTAACCAATGACGATGCAAAGTCTTTGATCTCCGATATTTTGTCGCATTATCATATTAAGAAAGGTTTCTTTGGCACATCTATTACTTATGTGGATTAACAGGAGGTCATTTTATGGCAACAATCTATCGTGGCACCGGATGGAGTTCCAGCCTGATCGGTGAGACCAAGAACGGCACTGTCTACCGCGGCACGGGCTGGAGCTCGGACGCTGTGGGCGAATATAAGAACGGCACCATCTATCGCGGCACCGGATGGAGTTCGGATGCGATCGGCGAGTACAAAAACGGCACCATCTATGTTGGCACCGGCCTGAGCTCCCACGAGGTGGGAGAGTACAAGGACGGCACGATCTACCGCGGTACCGGCTGGCACTCCACCGCCATCGGCGAATACAAGGACGACTCCGAAGGCGTGGGCGCCGCAGCACTTTTGCTGTTGGCCTCCGAAATGATCTGAGCACTTTTTTCTGATACACAAAAGGCACCCGCCGTGGAAAATCTCCATAACAGGTGCCTTTTTTTCATTTTCAGTGCTTTACAGGGTGTTACTTATTCTTGTACATATCCTGATAGTATTTCTGGTAATCACCGCTGGTGACGTGCTCCATCCACTCCTGGTGGTTCAGGTACCAGTCGATAGTCAGCACGATGCCCTTCTCGAAGGGGGTCTCGGGGTACCAGCCCAGATCGTTCTTGATCTTGGTGGGGTCGATGCCGTAGCGGCGGTCGTGGCCCAGACGGTCAGCCACATGCTTGATCAGATCCTCGCTGATGCCTTCGTCCTGCAGACGGTCGTGGAGCTGGTTGATGATGGTCTTGACGATGAAGATGTTGGGCCGCTCGTTGTGGCCACCCACATTGTACACCTCACCGATCTTGCCGCCGTTGGCCACCATGTCGATAGCCTTGCAGTGATCCTCCACATACAGCCAGTCGCGGATCTGCATACCGTCGCCATAGATGGGCAGCTGCTTGTGGTGCTTCACGTTGTTGATCATCAGAGGGATCAGCTTTTCCGGGAACTGGTAGGGGCCGTAGTTGTTGGAGCACCGGGTGATGTTCACCGGCATGCCGTAGGTGTCGTGGAAGGCCATCACGAACATATCGGCGCTTGCCTTGGAGGAGGAATAGGGGCTGTGGGGGCACAGCGGAGTGGTCTCCATGAAGTAGCCGTCAGCACCCAGTGCGCCGTACACCTCATCGGTGGACACCTGCAGGTACTTCTTGCCCTCTTTCCAGGTCTTGGCCTCGGCGTCGTACCAGGCTTCCTTAGCGCGCTGCAGCAGGTTGACGGTGCCCATCACGTTGCTCTGCACAAAGATCTCCGGGTTCTTGATGGAGCGGTCCACATGGCTCTCGGCAGCAAAGTTGATAACATAGTCGAAATCGTACTTCTGGAACAGGCTCTCCACCAGTTCCTTGTCGCAGATGTCGCCCTGCACGAACACATGGCGGGGGTCCCCCTCCACGTCCTTCAGGTTTTCCAGGTTGCCGGCGTAGGTCAGCTTATCCAGGTTGACCAGCAGGATCTCCGGGTATTTCTTGAGCATATAATGCACAAAGTTGGAACCAATAAAACCGGCGCAGCCGGTGATCAGATAGGTTTTCATAAGTTTATTTCCTCAAAGTTTCGTTGTAGTAAATCCCTCTCAGTCATCGCTGCGCGATGCCAGCTCCCCCGAAAGGGGGAGCTTTTTTCAGCGTTCCCTCCAGATGCATAAAACCTCGCCCTTCGGGAGAGGCGGATGCGAGGGAACTGAGCAGACGGAGAGGGTTTCATCTCAGTCTTTCATTCCGTTGTCGCCGTCCCAGTGGGTGAAGAAGCAGGCCAGTGCATCCTTCCAGTCACGGACGTCGTTGCCAACAGTGCAGCGCAGCATCCGGTTGTCCAGAGCGCTCCACTTCGGGCGGTCGGCGCTGTCCGGGTGCTTTGCCTTGTACTCCTCGCTGGTGCAGGGAGCCACGGTGGCGTCCACACCGGACAGGCGGATGATCTCGGACGCGAAGTCATACCAGGAGCACACGCCCTCGCCGGTGCAGTGATACAGGCCGTACTCGTGGGTCACGCACAGCTGCAGGATCTCGTGGGCCAGATCCA
>CABQHF010000029.1 GCA_902463905.1 uncultured Faecalibacterium sp.
CGGCGCAAAGTGCAGCTGACGGTATGGGCACTGGTGATTTTCCTGTGTGATTTTGCCCTGCCCTTTGGGATGGCTTGCCGGCAGGCGGGCTTTGTATGGACACAGATGTTCACCGACTACTACGAATGGTTCGGCGTAGCGGCGGTGGTGCTGATGCTGCTGTACAACGGCCAGCGAGGCAAGGGTCACAAGCAGCTGTTCTACTGGTTCTACCCGGCCCATGTGTACCTGTTGTATGGGGCTTCCTGCCTGCTTTATAACGTGTTGAGGTGATCTTGTGGCAAACATTCTGGCAGTGGATGACAATCTGGAGCTCTGCAAGCTGATCCGCACCGCCTTGGAGCGGGACGGCCACCGGGTAGAAACGCGGCAGGCGGGCGGGGCGCTGACCGAGGCGCTCTGCCGCTGGGCAGACTGCATCCTGCTGGACGTGATGATGCCCGGGGAGGACGGCTTTGCGGTCTGTCGGCGCATCCGCAGCCTGACCGAAGTGCCCATTCTCTTTCTGAGTGCCCGCACCGACGAGGCCGCTGTGCTGGAGGGGCTGGGCATTGGGGCAGATGACTATTTGTCCAAGCCCTTCCGGGTGGCAGAGCTGCGGGCGCGGGTAGCGGCACATCTGCGGCGGCAGAGCCGCACTCCGGCACACCGGATGGTGCGCGGCGGCGTAGCCTTTGACCTGACCGCCCGGAGCGCGGCGGTGGAGGGGACGGTGCTGCCCTTGACCCGCTCGGAGTATGCCATCTGTGAGTATCTGGCGCTGCACGCCGGGCAGACCTTTACCAAGGAGCAAATTTACGAAGCGGTTTTTGGCATTGACGGCACAGCGGACGACACCGCCGTGACCCAGCACATCAAAAATATCCGGGCAAAGCTGCGGGCGGCGGGCGTGCCGGAGCCGGAAAAGCTGCTCAATACCGTATGGGGCGTGGGATACCGATGGAAAAGCGAAGACTGACCTCTCTGCGCAGCGTGCTGCTGCAATATCTGGTGCGCACGGCGCTGGCCTGCCTGCTGGTCGCGGTGGGGTGGCTGCTGGTGCTGCTGCTGTGGATCCAGAACAGCGGGCTGTTCCTGCCCGCGAATCAAGCTGCACAGGCCTGCCAGAAGGCCGCACAGGACGTTTTGCCGGGCATGACCGCCGCCACCTTTGACGAGACGCAGCTGGACTCCTTGTGCCGGTACGCCCTGTTTGCCGCGCCGGACAGCAGCGAGGTGCTGGCCACCAACATGGATGCCGGGCACTTGCAGCGGGCAATGGAGAACCGGCAGGGGAAAACCCGCTGGCATTTTGGCTACACGCAGTATTATATGACGTCAAAATTGCAGGACGGAACGGTCTGCCTGCTGCAATTTGACTATGCCGTGCCCTACGCCGACCCTGCGCTGCGGGGCGTGCTGCCGGATATGCAGACCGTGCACTGCATTCTGGGCATTCTGCTGTTGGTAGGCGCGGTGGTGTGGAGCACCCACAGGACCGGGCGCTTCCTGACCCGGGAGACCGAAAAGCTGACCGCCGCAGCACAGGCGGTGGCACGGAAGGAGCTGGACAGCGCGGTGTTTTCCGGCGCAAAGGTGCGGGAGTACGAGAGTGCTTTACAGGCGCTGCAAACCATGGGCGACGCATTGACCGGCAGCCTGCAGAAGCAGTGGGCGATGGAACAGCAGCAGCGGGAGCAGATCCTGCAGCTCTCCCACAAGCTCAAGACGCCATTGACCATCGTGGAGGGCAACGCCGAGCTGCTGGCAGAGGATGACCTGACGCCGGAACAGCGGGAGCAGGTGCAGGCCATTCTGGGCGGTGTGGAGCAGACCCGCACCTATCTGGGCCGGATCCGTGCGGAGGTGCAGACACCGCTGAAATACAAAACGAAAAAGAAACACGAAAATTGACGAGCCGTATTGAAAAATGCGCAAAAGAAAGCCGCCCGGAACACATTTTCGGGCGGCTTTTGCATCGGGATTGCACCGTGGGGCGGAATCTGGTATCATGGAAAAAAGGCGGCAGGCCTGCACAAAGATGCCGTGCCGGATCGTATTCTGTGTGAGGTGAGGAAGATGAGACTGCTTTTTAAACAGCGCGCGTTCAGCTGGTTTGACAGCTACGACATTTACGATGAGAACGAGAACACCGTGTATGTGGTCAAGGGGCAGCTGTCCTGGGGGCACTGCCTGAAGATCTACGACCCGGAAGAGACGCGGGAACTGGGCACCGTGAAAGAAGAGATCCTGACCTGGCTGCCGAAGTTTGAACTGTACGAGGGAGATGTGTGCATCGGCACGCTGAAAAAGGAACTGACCTTCTTCAAACCGAAGTACAACATCGACTTCAACGGCTGGCATGTGGAGGGCGACTTTGCCGAATGGGATTACACCATCACCGGTCCGGACGGCGGCACGGTGGCCACCGTGTCCAAGGAACTGTTCCATTGGACGGACACCTACATTCTGGATATTACAGACCCGCAGGATGCGCTCTATGTACTGATGTTCGTGCTGGCCATCGACGCAGAAAAGTGCTCCAGAAACTAATGAATCAAAAAAAGAGGAACGATGGCTGTCGTTCCTCTTTTTGCATAACAGGTTCTTTTACTGGTTGTCGGCCACCATCATCTTGCTGGCCTTGTAGATATCGCCGCAGCCCAGGGTGATGACCAGGTCGCCCGGCTGTGCGTTCTGCTTGACCCAGTCGGCAGCCTCCTGCAGGCTGTTCACCAGCACGGAACCGGGGATCTGAGCGGCCAGCTTGGCGCTGGTAATGGTGGGATCATTCGGCTCACGGCTGCCCATGATGGGGGTCAGCACGGTGATATCGGGGATCTTGAGCACATCCACGAAGTCGTTGAACAGCATCTTGGTGCGGCTGTATGTAAACGGCTGATGCACGGCGATCAGGCGCTTGTAGCCCATCTCCTTGGCGGTAGTCAGAGTAGCGCGCAGCTCGGTGGGATGGTGGGCGTAATCGTCGATGACCAGTGCACCGTTGCACTCGCCGTATACCTCAAAGCGGCGGCCGGCACCCTTGAAGTTCAGGGCAGCCTCAGCGCACTGCTCCACGGTCAGGCCTGCAAAGCGGCACACAGCGCACATGGCCAGTGCGTTATAAATGTTGTGGCGGCCCGGTACGGACAGGCGGATGTGGCCGGTGATCTTGCTCCACTCCTTGAGGTCGAATTCAAAGAAGCCGGGCTTGTACTCCTGCACGTTGACGGCCTGATAGTCGCCATCGTTCTCGATGCCGAAGGTGCGCACGCGGCGGTCCAGCGTGTACATGACGTCCATGGTGTTCTTGTCGTCGGCGTTGGCGAAGATCATGAACTGGGTCATCAGCGCAAAGCGCTTGAAGGCAAACTTCAGTTCGCCCATGCTGCCGTAGTAATCCAGATGGTCGTTGTCGATGTTCAGCACCACCGACAGGTACGGGGTCAGCTTGAGGAAGGTCTCGGCGAATTCGCAGGCCTCGATGACGATATCATCGCCCTTGCCGGCCTTGCCGTAGCCGTTGATCAGAGGCAGCTTGCCGCCGATGACGGCAGAGGGATCACGGCCGGCCAACTCCAGCGCGGTGGTGATCATGGAAGTGGTAGTGGTCTTGCCGTGGGTGCCGGACACGCAGATGCTTTCCTTGTACAGGCGGCTCACATAGCCCAGCAGCACGCTGCGCTCGATGGTGGGGATGCCGTAGGAGGCAGCGGCATTCAGCTCCACATTGTCCTTAGAGATCGCAGCGGAATAGACCACCATATCAGCGCCGATGACATTGTCCGCACTGTGGCCCAGACTGACCTTGACGCCCATCTCCCGCTCGTAGCGGATGATGCTGCCGTCCAGCACGTCGCTGCCGGAGATCTCGTAGCCCTTGGCGGCCAGGATCTGGATCAGAGGGTACATGCCGCTGCCGCCGCAGCCGATGAAGTGGATCTTTTTTACATTGTCCAGCAGATGCTGGTTGTAGTCGGTGTACATGAACATAGTAAGGCAACCTCCAATAAATAAACGGCCGCAGAGCAGACCGATTCCAATCCATTTGAATACATCTTATTATATAATTTTTGGCGGACAAAATAAACAGTTAAAGCCGAATTTTCGGAAAGAACCATAAATCTTTCCGCAGATTTGTGATATGTGTACAAGAAAACCGGGGCACAGGGCGGCTTCATAAAAGATTTACATTTGACGGGATAAGATACCTAACAACTTTGAATGTTTTGTGATAGAATAAAAAAGAACTGCATTTTTTGTTAAGAAAAGCGCCGCCGGGCGGCACGGCCCGGGCGGAGGGAACAAGAAGGAGAACGAACGTGAAGATCAAGATCACAGCGGACAGCACCTGCGATCTGTCCGAAGAGCTTCTGAACAAGTGGGATATCACTCTGATGCCCATGCACATCCTGATGGGGGAGGAGAGCTATCTGGACGGCGTGACCGTCCACCCGGCCGATGTGTTCGCGTATGTGAACGCGGGCGGCAAAATGCCCAAATCCGCCGCCGCCAATCTGGTGGAATATACAGAATTTTTTGCGTCGTTTGCCAAAGAGTACGATGCTGTGATCCATATTTCGGTCAGCAGCAAGCTGTCGTCCTGCTTCCAGAATGCACAGCTGGCAGCCGGCGAGTTCGAGAATGTTTATGTGGTGGACAGCAAGAACATCTGCACCGGGCAGGGCTATCTGGTGCTGAAGGCGGCCAAGTGGGCGGCCGACGGCCTGACGCCCCGGGCTATCCAGATGAAGCTGCAGAGCCTTGCCAAGCGGGTGGAGCTGAGCTTCGTGCTGGACCGGTTGGACTTCATGGCCAAAAGCGGCCGCTGCTCCGGCGTGCTGGCCTTCGGGGCAAACCTGCTGGGCATCAAACCGGCGCTGGAAGTGATCGACGGCGAGCTGAAAGTGGTCAAAAAGTACCGCGGCAGCCTGCCCATCTGCGTGGGCAAGTACATCACCGACCGTCTGGCCGGCCGGGATGACATCGAGGACGGTCTGGTGTTCATCTCCTCCTGCCAGCCGAAGCCCGGCTGCATGGAGGCCGTGAAGGCCGGATTGAAAAAATACGGCAGCTTCAGGGAATGCTGGGAGACCGACATCGGCACCACCATCGGCGGCTATTCCGGCCCCGGCACCATCGGCATCGTGTTTGCACGGAAAGAAAAGTAAGTAAAGGGCTGCTGCAAAACAGCTCTCTGAAAAAATGCATAAAACCCGGAACCTTTTCAGGGCCAAAACGGCTCAAAAAGGGTTCCGGGTTTCTGTTTTTGCACGATTTCTTCGTGCAGGTTGCTATCGCATTTTTATTTTGCAACAGCCTCTCGTTTTTCTTACAGGGAACGGCGCTTTAAGATCTCATCCAGAATGGCGTCGGCTACGTCGGCCTTGCTCATCAGAGGCAGTTCCCGGGTGCCGTCCGGGGTGATGAAGGTGACCACGTTGGTGTCCACGCCAAAACCGGCCCCGGCCACCTTGAGGTTATTGGCCACCACCATGTCCAGATTCTTCTTTGCCAGCTTGGCGGAGGAGTTTTCCACAAGATCTTTCGTCTCCATGGAAAAACCACACAGGAACTGGTGGGTCTTTTGCGGGCCGATGGTGCCCAGAATGTCCGGCGTGCGCTCCACCGGGATGGACAGGTCGCCGTCCTTTTTCTTGATCTTGTCGCTGGCCACGGTCACCGGGCGGTAGTCCGCCACGGCGGCGGCCATGATCAGCACATCGGTGGTGTCAAAGCGGCCGGTGACGGCTTCGTACAGATCCTGTGCGGTGGTCACCGGAACATCCGTGGTGAATTTGACCGGCGGCAGAGCGGTCTCGCCGTGGATGAGGGTCACGTCCGCGCCCCGCATGGCGGCGGCGCGGGCCAGTGCGTAGCCCATCTTGCCGGTGGAATGGTTGGTCAGGTAGCGCACGGGGTCCAGTGCCTCCTGGGTGGGCCCGGCGGTCACGGTGACACGCACTCCGGCCAGGTCCTTGGGCCGGGCGATGGTGTGCAGGATGTACTCGATGAGCACATCTTCCTTCGGCAGGCGGCCGCTGCCCACATCCTTGCAGGCCAGCACACCGCTCTCGGAGGGAATGACCGTGAAGCCATACCGCTCCAGCGTGGCGAGGTTGTCCTGCGTGATGGGGTTTTCCAGCATGCCGGTGTTCATGGCGGGGGAGACCAGCTTGGGGCATTTGGCCGCCAGCACCACGGTGGTGAGCATATCGTCGGCGATGCCGTGGGCCATTTTGGCGATCACGTTGGCCGTGGCGGGGGCCACCAGGATCACGTCGGCCTTTTTGGCCAGCGAGATGTGGGTGACCTCGAATTTGAAGTCGCGGTCAAAGGTGTCCACCATGCACTTGTGACCGGTCAGGGTCTCAAAGGTGATGGGAGTGATGAATTGGGTGGCGTTTTTGGTCATGATGACCTCCACATCGGCCCCCAGCTTGCGCAGTGCGCTGGCCACATTGGCCATCTTATAGGCGGCAATGCCGCCGGTGACGCCCAGAAGGACGCATTTGCCCTTTAAATCCATGTATAGACCTCCTGCAAAAACAGACTGTTTCCACATTTCTTTCTATAGTATAATGCAAAAGTTCCGCCAGCACAACAAAATCTTTGCGCGGGCTTGTATCGCAGGGCAAAATGCGGTAAAATACAGCTTGACAAAGAATAGAGGAAGCCGCCGCTCAAGCGGAACGGACAACTTTCCGGCCCGTTCCGCAGAAAAAAGGAAAACTGAACTATGATCTTAGCCATTGATATAGGCAACACCACCGTCGCCCTGGGGGGCATTCGGGACGGACGTGTATGCTTTGTGGCGCGCATGGACACGGTGCGCACCCGCACGGCTGCAGAATATCGTGCCGAAATGGACAAAGTATTTGCGCACCGCCGCCACCCGGAGCGGCCCGTGCGGTTTGAGGGCGCTGTGCTCACCAGCGTGGTGCCTCAGATCACCGGGGCGCTGGCTGAGTGCGCCCGTTATTACACCGGCAAAAAGCCGGTCATCGTTTCGCCGGAGATTCGCACCGGCCTGACCATGGCCGTGGACGAGCCCCATGCCGTGGGCAAGGACCGGCTGGTGGATGCCGCTTACGCGGCGGCAAATTTTCCGCTGCCGGTGATCACGGTGGATCTGGGCACCGCCACTACTTTTAATGTGGTGGACAAGGACCGGGTGTTCCGGGGCGGTGTGATCTGCCCGGGGCTTTCCACCGGGCTGCGGGCCCTAGGCGAACGCTGCGCCCAGCTGCCGCAGGTGCATCTGGGTTCGCCCAAGAGCGCCATCGGCACCAATACCGAAAAGTGTATGCTTTCCGGCTCGGTGATGGGCACGGCGGTGCTCATTGACGGCATGGTGCAGCGCATCGAAGAAGAACTGGGTCAGCCGGCCACGCTGGTGGTCACCGGCGGGTTGGCAAAATACGTTGCCCCGCTGTGCCGCCACCCGCTCACCTATGACCCGGAGCTGCTCATGAAGGGCTTGGCCCTGCTGTACCAGCTCAATGCACCCCAGCCCGCACCCCGCCACACTGCGGCGGGCGGCCGCAGGCCGGGCCAGCCGGGGCACCCCCACGCAAAGCGTCCGTACCCCAAAAAGCGCACCCGCCGCGAGCCGGAAGCGCTGGTGGGCTGACTTACGATCAAGGATAGGATAGGGAGAACAACATGAAAGTGGGCATTCTTGGCACGGGCAAGATCGTGCAGGAATTTTTGCCGTGGCTCGTGGAACACGCGCCGTTTACGGTGCAGGCACTGTGCAGCACGCCCCGCAGCGCCGAAAAGGCACAGGAGCTGTGCCGACAGTATGGCGTGCCGCAGCACACCACCAACTATCTGGAGCTGCTGCAGTGGGTGGATGTGGTGTACATTGCCGTGCCCAACCTGCAGCACGTCCGCTTTGCGCGGGTGGCGCTGGAGGCCGGGAAACATGTCATCGTGGAAAAGCCCTTGGCTCCCAGCGCGGCACAGACGGAAGAGCTGGTGGCACTGGCACGCCACAAAAAGGTGTTCCTGTTTGAGGCCGTCACCACCCAGTATCTGGAAAATTACGCCAAGATCCGGGAGCTGCTGCCCCGGGTGGGCACGGTCAGGCTGGTGCAGTGCAATTTCAGCCAGTATTCCAGCCGGTACGACGCCTTCTGCGCCGGAGAAACGCCCCCGGTGTTCGACCCGGCCTGTGCGGGCGGTGCCCTGATGGATCTGGGCGTGTACAACGTCAGCTACATCGTGGGCCTGTTCGGCGAGCCGAATCAGGTGCACTATACCGCCAACGTGGAGCGCGGCATCGACACCAGCGGCATCCTGACCATGGACTACACCGGCTTCAAGGCCGTGAGCATGGCTGCCAAGGACTGCGCCGCCCCGGCCCGGTGCATCATTCAGGGCACGAAGGGCTACATCCAGCAGAAATCCACCGCCAACTGCTGCGGCGGCATCACCTTCCACCCCAACGAGGGCAAGGAAGAGCACTACAACCTGAACGGGGGCCGCCCCCGGGAGGCCGCAGAGTTCGAGACGTTTGCCCGGGCGATGGAAAGCGGCGACCAGGAGCTGTGCACCCGCATGCAGGACACCTCCATTGCGGTGAGCCGGGTGCTCACGGTGGCACGCCGGTCGGCCGGCATCCGCTTCCCCGGCGAACGATAACGACATTCCCTCTTTGGAACACGCCCTGACACAACGCGCTCCAAGAGAACAATAAGAATATCCACAACAAAACCCGCACAGAGCGGGCAGGTTTGCGCCGTATCCGACGCTAAGGGCGGAACGGCAGCAGGAGGACAATTGAATATGAAAAACATGAATACCCGTACGCTGACCCGTGTGGCCCTTCTGGTGGCCATCGAGCTGGTCATGAAAGCTGTTGGCCTGGGCAGTGTGCCCATGGGCCCGCTGTACATGAGCTTTCTGACCCTTCCCATCGCCGTGGGTGCCATCACCATGGGCCCTGCCGTGGGTGCCATCCTGGGCGGCGTTTTTGGCGCAGTGAGCTTCTATGACGCCATCACCGGTGCATCTGCCATGACCGGTGCCCTGTTCCAGGTCAGCCCGCTGAACACCTTTATCCTGTGCGTGGGCATGCGTGTGCTCATGGGTCTGTGCTGCGGCCTGATCTTCAAGGGCCTGCAGAAGCTGGATAAGTCCCGCACCTGGAGCTACATCCTCAGCGCCATGACCGCACCCGCCCTGAACACCCTGTTCTTCATGGGCTACATCGTGCTGGCTTTCTACGGCTGCGACTATGTGCAGAATCTGGTGTCGGTCAAGGGCGCAGCCAACCCCTTCATGTTCGTGGTGCTCCTGGTGGGCGTCCAGGGCGTGGCGGAGTTCCTGGTGTCCGGCATCCTGGGCGGCATCGTGGCCCGTGCTGTGGCAAAGTATCTGAAGTAAAAAGGACGTGCGGCAGTCAGGGCGGCGCATCCGAAAAACGAATAGAGCTTGAAAGGGACTGCTGTGCAGGAGACTGCATGGCAGTCCCTTTTTTGCTGCCCGGCACGGCCCCACCCGTGAAAAGGCAAGCTCCGGCAGGCTGCGGACTGCCGGAGCTTGCAATGATAAAATATTTTTCCGCTGTTTATGCCCAGAGCGTGAGCGGAGGGCATTTCAAATCGTTCAGTCACCATAAAGAGCACAATGGCATAGGATGGCGCACAACACAGCGGGGGAGGAACGGCGGCATGGAGGGCAGAAAACGGATCGCGGTGGTGGGCAGTGATGCCCGGCAGGCGGCAGCAGGCCGCGCGCTGGCCCGGGCAGGCTATGCGGTGGCCGGGGCCGAGCAGGTGGCGCGGGCAGATGTGATCCTGCTTCCGCTGCCGCTGGATGAGAGCCGCACCCCGCTGGCACAGCTGCTGCGGGCGGCCAAACCGGGGGCTTTTGCGCTGGGCGGGCGGCTGTCGGCGCAGGCGGTGGAGATCGCCCGGCAGGCCGGGGTGGAGCTGGCAGACTACTTTGCCCGGCCGGAACTGGCCGTGTACAACGCCATCCCCACGGCAGAGGGCTGCATCGGCATCCTGCTGCAGCAGCGCACCCGTACCCTGTGGGGTGCGGAGGTGCTGGTGCTGGGGTTCGGGCCGGTGGGGCAGGCACTGGCCGTGCGGCTGTCGGCGCTGGGGGCCGGGGTGACCGTTTGCGCCCGACGGCCGGAGCAGCGTGCTCTGGCCGAGAGCCTTGGTCTGCGGGCCGCCCCGCTGACGGCACTGGCCGGGCTGGCTCCGGCCTTTGACACGGTGGTGAACACCATCCCGGCCCTGGTGCTGGGAGATGAGGTGTTGGCCTGCCTGCGGCCCGGCAGCCTAATAGTGGATCTGGCCTCAAAGCCCGGCGGCACCGATTTTGCCGCTGCTGCCCGGCGGGGGCACCGGGCCATCCATGCCCTCAGCCTGCCGGCAGTCTGCGCGCCGGAAACAGCGGGCGAGGCGGTGGCACGCACGGTGCAGACCATTTTGCAGGAGCGGGAGGGGATGACACGATGACCACACAGAACAGGGGAACGATCGCATTTGCGGTGTGCGGCAGCTTCTGTACACTGGAAGCGGCCCTGCAGTCCGCCGGTGCCCTGACCGCACAGGGCTGGCAGCTGCTGCCGGTGATGAGCTTTGCGGCCCGGCAGGACACCCGGTTCGGCACCGGGGCTTTCTGGAAAGAGCGGCTGGAAGCCGCTGCCGGGCACCCGGTGCTGGACACCCTGCAGGCGGTGGAGCCGCTGGGCCCCCGCAAAATGGCGCAGGCACTGGTGGTGGCTCCCTGCACCGGGGCAACGCTTTCCCGGCTGGCGGCGGGCCTTTCCGACACACCGGTGACGCTGGCGGCAAAAAGCCTGCTGCGGGTGGGCTGCCCGGTGGTGCTGGCCGTGTCCACCAACGACGGGCTGGGCGCTTCCGGTGAGAACATCGCCCGGCTTTTCCAGCGCAAGCACTACTATTTTGTGCCCTACGGGCAGGATGACCCTGCCGCCAAGCCTCAGAGCCTGAAGGCGGATCTGGCCCGGCTGCCCGCTGCGCTGGAAGCTGCCCTGCGCGGCGAACAGCTGCAGCCGGTGCTGCTGGGGCAAAGGGAGCGCGCAATGGCTTTTCAGCCGGGATAAAATGTGGTATACTAAAACGGATGTCCTGCAGTGCGGCACGGCGGGCAGCCAAACTTCCAAACGGAGAAAACCAGATGAAAAAACTGACGACGGCACTCTGTGCAGTGTTGCTTATGATCCTGGTGCTGGTGCCCGGCGCAGCTGCGGGCGGCCCGGCACTGACGGCCACCCGTGCCTACTGCATCATCGACGCAGACACCGGCCTTGTGCTGGCCCAGCAGAACATGAACGAGGAACTGCACCCGGCCTCCATCACCAAGGTGATGACGCTGGGCCTTGCCTGCGAAAAGGCACAGGGAAACTGGGATGACACAAAACTTACGGTGACCCACGAGGATGTCTACTCGCTGGCAGGCACCGATTCCAGCCACATCGCCCTGCAGGAAGGGGAAGAAGTGCCCCTGACCGATGCTTTGTATGCCACCCAGATGGCCAGCGCCAACGATGGCGCCAACCTGCTGGCGGAGTATTTCGGCGGCGGGACCATCGCCGACGGCGTGGCAAAGATGAATGCACAGGTCCGGGAGCTGGGCCTTGCCCACACCCACTTTGCAAACCCTCACGGCATCAGCGGCGACGACCACTATACCAGTTGCTACGACATGGCGCAGATCCTGCGCTGGGCACTGCAGCAGCCGGGGTTTGAAACGGTGTTCACCCGCAACGAGATGTACACCATGCAGCCCACCAACCTCCAGCCTGTGACCCGCTACTTCTCCCAGCAGGACAAGATGCGCATCGGTTCCAGCCGATACCACATCGACGGGATTCTGGGCTCCAAGCTGGGGTATACCAATACCGCACGGTATAGCTACGCCTGCCTTGCGGAGCAGAACGGCATCCGGCTCATCTGCGTGACCATGCAGAGTGAGCTGAGCACCGATAAATACAATGACGTGCGCACCCTGCTGGACTACGCCTTCAGCACCTTTACCGGTTACACGGAGCTGCCCGGCGGCAGCGTGACCGCACAGCTGCCGGTGGCGGGCGGCGGCAGCACCCTGGGCACGGTCACGGTGGCCGACCCCGGCACCAAGCTGCTGCTGGCCGAGGGCCTGACTGCAGCGGACGTGGATATTTCGCTGGAGCTGCCGGAGCAGTATCTGCTGGGCGATGACCCGGCGGTGTACACGGTGTACACCATCCGGGGCGGCACAAAGCAGGAGAACACCAGCGTGAAGGTGCCGGCAAAGATCACCGGCCTTTCCGACCTGCTGGCCCAGAGTACCGGGGCGCGGCTCGCTTCCTCCGGCGATGTGGAACCTGGCCGCAGCGCCTGGATGCTGGCCGGCATCTCGCTGGGCTGCACGGCCGCCGCCGCCGTGGTCACCGTGCTGGTGATGCGGCTCGTCAGCCGTATCCGGCGCAAGAAGCGCCGCCGCTCCCGTCAGGGGCCGCAGCGCAGCAACAAAGCGTAAAAGCCTGCGCAAAAACAGACTTTTCCAATAGATCAAAAAATGCTTCACAAAAGAGAGGTACAAAAATATGGGCAAGTTTACGTTTACTCAGACCGAGATCCCCGGCGTGGTGGTCATTGAGCCGCAGGTGTTCGGCGATGACCGCGGCTATTTTATGGAGACCTACCAGAAGGACCAGTTTGCAGAGGCCGGTATCGACAAGGAATTTGTGCAGGACAACCAGAGCCGCTCCACCCGGGGCGTGCTGCGCGGGCTGCACTTCCAGAAGAACCACACCCAGGGCAAGCTGGTGCGCGTGACCAAGGGCGAAGTGTACGACGTGGCCGTGGACTGCCGCCCCCACAGCGCCACCTTTGGCAAGTGGGTGGGCGTGACCCTGTCCGAGGACAATAAGAAGATGTTCTATATCCCGGAGGGCTTTGCCCACGGTTTCCTGGTGCTGAGCGATGTGGCAGAATTCTGCTATAAGTGCACCGATGTGTACGACCCCACCAGCGAGGGCGGCATCCCCTACGACGACCCCACCGTGAACGTGCAGTGGCCGGACTGCGGCTGCGAGCACAAGACCAGCGCAAAGGACAAGCTGCATGAGCCCTTTGCCGCCCAGAAGTTTGAATTCTTTGAAAAGTGGTGATCGCCCGTGGCAAAATGGAAGGCAATGTGGAAGGCAATGTGGAACGGCTTCTGGCGCTACCGCTACCTGCTGTGGAACCTGGTCAGCCGTGACTTCAAGCTCAAATACCGCCGCAGCTTTCTGGGCGTGGTGTGGAGCGTGCTCAACCCGCTGCTGATGTGCCTGGTGTACTGGGCCGTGTTCAGCAGCCTGATGGATATGCGCGGCAGCGGCATCGACAACTTTGCCGTCTTTCTGATGTGCGGCCAGCTGCTGTTCAACTTCTTCAACGAGGCCACCTCCACCAGCATGAGCAGCGTGCTCGGCGCGGCTCCGCTGCTGAAAAAGGTGTATATCCCCAAATATATCTTCCCGCTGGAAAAGTGCTGCTTTGCCATGGTGAACTGTGTGTTCAGCTTCGTGGCGCTGCTGCTGGTGATGATCTTTACCGGGGCACCCTTCCACCTCACCCTGATCGAGGCGGTGTACCCGCTGGTGACCCTGTTCTTTTTCAGCCTGGGCGTGGGCCTGTTCCTGGCGGCGGCTACGGTGTTCTTCCGGGATATCATGCACATCTGGAGCGTGTTCATCACGGCGCTGCTGTATTTCTCTGCCATCTTCTACGACCCCACCCAGATGACCTTTTCCATCGGCGGCTTCAACATGCAGCAGATCATCAAGCTGAACCCCATATACTGGTACATCACGGGCTTCCGCCGTACCGTGATGTGGGGCATCCCGCTGGACTTCAACATGTTTGCGGTGTGCGGCATCTGTGCCCTCATCTCCATGTGGGTGGGCGTGAGCGTGTTCCGCAAAACGCAGGACCACTTCGTGCTGCATATTTAAGGAGGAAGAACAATGGAACCGATCATCAAAGTGGACAATGTTTCCATGTGCTTCAACCTCT
>CABQHF010000030.1 GCA_902463905.1 uncultured Faecalibacterium sp.
GCAATGCTCTTCTTTGGCGAATTTCTGCTGATGCTGTGGGTGGGCAATCCCCTGCCGGCGCTCTGCGTGGGCATTGTAGGGGCACTGGTGGGGCTGTTCTCTGCTTTTATGCCGCCGCTTGCCAGTTATTTTGTGCCCTTTGGGTACTACATCCCTCTGAGCGCCTACGAAGTGGCGAACTGGGACGAGGCCACCCACACCGTCACCTACGGCACCCGCCCCTTCAACTGGGGGCTGCTGGCTTTCACCCTTGCGCTGGGCGCTGTGCTGTTTGCCCTTGCGTGGCGCAAGGTACAGGACGAGGAGGTATAAAACCATGCTGAAACGCTGTATTCTTGCGGAGAACCGCAAACTCCACGCATCCCCCATCTGGGCAATGTTCTTTCTGCTGCCCATTCTTTCCGCCACCTACGGCACTTTCAATTATCTGCAAAATCTTGAGATCCTCACCGACGGCTGGTATAGCCTGTGGACCCAGCACACCCTGTTTTATTCCATGCTCTTCTTCCCTGCCATGGTAGCCACCTATGCTGCCTACTTGTGGCGGCTGGAACATCTGGGGCACAACTGGAACCTTATCATGGCAAGCCCCGTACCGCCGCTGGACCTGTTTGCCGCAAAGTTTGCGGTGGTGACAAAGCTGGCGCTTCTAACCCACGGTTTTGTGTTTGCACTGTTCGTGTTCTGCGGCAAGGTATTTGCCCATCTGCCCGGGCTGCCGCCGGTCACCTTACCTCTGTTTTTACTGCGGGGACTGCTGGGTGCGCTGGCTGTTATTGCCGCCCAGCTGGTGCTGGCCATGGTCATCCGCAGCTTTGCCGTGCCCATTTTTCTGGGGCTGCTGGGCGGCATTATCGGCATCTTTGCCGGTTCCAAAGGGTATTCGCTGCTCTGGCCTTACGCCCTGATGCAGGCGGGAATGAACGCCAACAGAAGTGAGGACGCTCTGACCGGAAGCTACGGAATGTTCTTTCTCAGCTGCGCACTCTGGCTGGCAGCGATGTTCCTGCTGGCATGGGTGCTGCTCCGGGAACAGGATGTGAAGGCATAACTGCAATACCCATACAGAAAAACCACCGGGCTTGATGTCAAAGTTGGCGGCCAGCTTGACAGCCTTCCGGATGATTGCCAGCGCCTCTTCGTTCTTGACCAGCTCTTCCCGCGCTCAGAAGCTGCCCTGCCATGAGCCGGAGTCCGGGTGCATGAAAGAGGGCGCATCCATCGTGTGTTCCTGTTCCGCCATGGCAAGGATCTCATCGTGGCTCAATTCCAGATCCCCAAAGCGGACAAAAATGCCGTTGGTCACCGCGCTGCTCCACACCTTCGGGTCGGTCAGCCCCCGGAAACGGAGCTTGTCCAGATAAGGTTTCATATCCAGCAGCAGACGGCTCCCGGACAGGAAGTCCACCTCCAGAATGTGATCCTCCAGCGGCTTTACAGCCAGAATGTATTGTCGTCTCAAGCATTCGTCCTCCCTTCCGCAGAATCATACAGGCAAAATAAAAAGTTCACTGCACTTTTATCGTACAGTGAACCTCATTCAAAAAACATTAACCAAAAGTTAGAATTTCCGCTCAACCTTTTTGCTCAAACAGTTCAAAAAGCTGTCGGCGCTTGTTGCGGGTATCGCCCTCAATGCCCATTTTGGAATAGATCTGGTTGATGTACTGCTTGACGCTGCCCTCGGAAAGATAGAGCTTTTCGGCCACTTCCCGGTTGGAGAGCCGCTGGATCATCAGTTCCACGATCTCATACTCCCGTTCTGTCAGCGCATCCAGTTCGGCCGGGCGGGCAGCCGCAGCACGGTTCCGCTCCGTTGCCTCTCCCAGACGGATGATAGATGCAGTAAAAGCATCGTTGATTTTCCCGGCCAGCAGCAGCCGGAGAAAACGGTAATTTTCCACGAAGGGCATCGCAAAGCCGTCCGGCGCCGCATCCGAAAGTGCCTTTTCCAGCTGTGCAGCGGCTTCGGCGTGCTTGCCGAGCATCTCGTAGGCTGCAGCCATCTGGATGCAGACATGAAGTGCCACCAGTGCATAGTGCATTCCCGCACAGACAGCCAGCTGCTTTTCGCCGCGGCCGATCACCTTGGCATAGGCACCCTGTGCCAGAAACACCTGATTTTCGATCATCTCCATCATGGGCCTGCCCGGTGCCAGGAAATTGACTGAAGACAGCCGGTGTTCCCGGAACATCTCCGGGATGTCATTTTCCCGGCCCAGCAGGGCGTGGTAATAGGCGCTGGTCGCATTCCAGATGTTGATCCAGGCAACGTTGTGCTGCCGCAGCAGCATGGCACGTCGTTCCTCGAAGGAGCAGCACGGCTCCACCTGCGCATACAGGGAAAGACGCCATGCCAGAAAATCACAGCAAAGCGCCATGTTCTCCTGCCCATTTCCCTCGATCTGGGCATAGGCGCTTTCCAGCCCGATGTGTGCATCGGTGAAACGGCCCTGCAGATAGTCGGCCTCTGCCCGCATGATCTTCTCCGCACCCTGCCCGTGGCCCTCGGTGATCTTGTAATAGTGCGGCATACAGTCGTCCATCTCGGCCAGTTCGCTCTGCAGCTCTCCCGGTGCACGGTAAAACATCATCAGAACCGAGGGAGAGCCGAAGGTCCAGCCGCCGTTTTTCCGAATGCTGATGGCCGGGCGGGACATCTGGACGCTGGCACTGCGGTGCAGGCGGCTCATGGCACCGATGTCGTTGTAGCACAAAAAGCTCATGATCAGGTCACACTCGCCCAGCAGATCGCCCCGCTCTTCTGCGGGCAGCTCCGGGTGCTCCTGAATGGCCTCCATCAGAAGTTCTTTCAGCTCCAGCATTTTGGGGATCTGCTTCCAGTTGAACATACTGCGCATCAGGACGAGGAGCGCCAGCGGATGTGCTTTCAGTGTGGCAGCGGGGCATTTTTCCAGCCAGAGCAGCACGGTCTGCGCGTCCAGCGAAGTCAGCAGAATGCCCGCGTCTTTCTGGATGACCCGCAGAAGGGCATCCTCGTCCCCGCTCTGCCGGTAGGCCGTCATGGCGTGCAGATACTGCTTGTGTTCCTCGTACCACTGGCCGTAGCGCACACGGTAGCAGGCCTGTTTTTCACCGTCCAGGGTGTGGAAGGTGCGCTCTGCACATTCCTTCATCATGTGGTGGAAGCGGAAGGCCACACCGTCTGGCAGACATTTCACAAACGCGTTCTGAACCAGCAGCACCTGCAGCAGCTCCTGCGCATCTGCATCTTCCGTAACAAAGCGGGCCATTTCCACCGTGAACTCATCGGCAAGGCCCACGACCGCCAGAAACTCCCGCTGCCGCTCCGGAAGCGGGTCGATCATGGCAGAGGTAAACATCGTGTAAATATCTGACTCATGATCCGGCAGCTTCCCCTGCTCTGAAAAGGTGCACAGATTCAGGTAGACCGCCGAAAACCAGCCCTCGCTGGAATAAAGCAGCTGTTCCACCTGTTCCTCGGACAGCCGGGTACCGCAGCGGTTGGCATACACCGCCAGCTCAGTGTGGTTCAGCCGCAGCTGCTCGGTGCCGATCCGGTAGATCCGGCCGCCCAGCCGGACGGCCTCGGCAGCAGGCAGGAAACGATCCCGTCCGGCCACGATCAGATGTACATTGCCCGGCAGGCGATTGGCAAGGATGCAGAGGAAGTCGGACACCCAGCCGCCTGTCAGGAGATGAAAGTCGTCCAGAAAGACATAGCAGGGCGTCTCGCCTTTCAGCTCGTGGCAGAAGTCATCGGCCAGAAGCCCCGCACCGGCCATGTCTGTAGGGCAGGGATAATCCTGCAAAAAGTCAAAGCCCGCCCGGGCAAAAGCCTCCTGCACGCTTCTCCAGAAAATGGCAAGATTGTCCGAATACACGCTGATGCGGACGATGCTCAGCGCAGTTTTCCGGGCCTGATCCTCCAGATACCAGTTCACTGCCGTCGTTTTGCCGTAGCCCATCGGTGCCACCACCGCCGTGAGCGCGCAACGAGAAATGGGCCGCAGGCTCTCCTGCAGACGTTCAGAAATGTAGATCGTGTTCAGGTTCCACTTCGACTTTGGCATGATGCTTTCCTCTCCGTTTCGTTATAAGTTTATTATAACATCCCCGGTGAAAAAAGTATAGCAGCCGTGCTGTCACCACCGGCCGCTGTGTAAAAGCATTCTTCTGATCATTTCTGCGCATTGCAGTGGAACATCTATAGCAATTCAACTTTTTAATGCAACAGCAACAGCGTTGAACTGCATATCGCAAATATGCTGTTTTCATGTTGCACTAATTTCTTGACTTGCGATAAATAAAAGTTATTGCCAGCGGGCAAAAACGCAGAGAAAAGGCAAAACGCCCGGTGCCTGCACAGCACCGGGCGTTCTGCGATATGGAGAAAATGATGAAGGAGAAAGGCTTTTCAGTTCTTCTTCGCTTCCCCTTCCGGGAAGATAATCTTGTTCACAAAGAAGAAGATGACCATGGAGATACCGCCGTTGAGCACGGTGGTGCCGATGTTGTAGATGAAGTCCGGCACCAGCAGGCCGGCCACGGCAACCCAGATGCAGTTGATGGAGTTGACGATGCAGGTGATGACGCAGAATGCCAGCACATACCAGCCGATCTGCTTGGCCAGGTTGCCCTTGCTGCGGAACACGAAATTGCGCTGGATGGGGAAATTGATGCACTCACCAATGACCATGGCGATCATGTAAGCGCAGAAGTAGGGCAGGCCGCCGTGGGCTGCATCGTAGCCCAGGATATTCCACTTAAAGGTCTCCCCGAACAGGGTGATATCAATGCCCGGCCAGCCGAAATCCACCATGGGCAGGCTGGCAAAGGCCTTGGGCAGAAACTGCAGCAGCAGGTACTTGAACACGGTGATGAGGTTGGACACGATGACAAACAGTCCGCCCTCCCGCACCCACTTGGCAGCGGCAGGGTGCTTGGCCGCAAAGTTATTCCAGAAGTTCATAGGTTGGCTCCTCTCAGCTGTTTTTCAGGCGTTCTTCCATACGGCTGTTCAGCACCACATTCTTCAGAGCCTCCCAGATCACCCGGAGAATGCCGATGATCCAGAAGCCCTTCAGCTCCATGACGATGCCGTCCACCATGCCCATGCTGATGGCGCCATTGGTCATTTTAGCCAAAGCACGCAGGGGCATATTGTACTGGAACAGGATGTTCAGGTCCGGTTTTCCTTTTTTGATGCTGCGGCTCAGCAGGGCACCCAGCACAGCGGCAGCGATCCAGCCCAGGGGGCTGCGGCCATGGCCCATCTCGCCCAGGGTCATGTTCCGGTCGATGCGGACCTTGCCTTCCGGCAGGGGACGGCCCAGCAGGGCCTCATACTCTGCATCCGGCACCTGGGCCACCTCTCCGGTCATGTAGTGGGGCAGGGCCAGCCCGGCGTAGGGGTCCGGGGCGTTGGTGCCCTCCACCGTCACCACGGCGGTAAGCCGGATGTCGGCACTGGAGGCACCTACCAGCAGCTGGTAGCTGCCCCCTTCCACCTCCCACCGATCGGTCTTGACGTTCCAGTAGCGGAAGGCCTTGTCGTCCAGAGGGATGGTAATGGTCTTGCTTTCCCCGGCAGCCAGCTCCACCTTGGCAAAGCCCTTCAGCTCCTTGGCAGGGCGGAAGATCTTTGCGTCAGGCTTTGCCACATACAGCTGCACCACCTCGGCACCGGCACAGCTGCCGGTGTTGGTGACCGTCAGGGTAACGCCCTGGGCGTCGGCCTGCAGGTCGCTGTAGGCAAAGCTGGTGTAGCTGAGGCCGTAGCCAAAGGGGAAGGCCGTGGGCACCCCGGCGGTGTCGTAGTAGCGGTAGCCCACATACAGGCTCTCCCGGTATTCCACAGTGCGGCCCTGGCCCCCAAAGTTTTCCCGGGCCGGGGTGTCGGCGTAGCGGCAGGCCCAGGTCTCGGCCAGCTTGCCGCTGGGGTTCTGAGCTCCGGTAAGCACCTCCACCAGGGCACCGGCACCGGCCTGGCCCCCCAGGCAGCCGTAGACCAGGGCCTTGCAGTCCTTGATCCACTGGCTTTCCAGGGAGGAGCCGGCGCTCAGCAGCACCACCACGTTGGGGTTCACAGCAGCCACGGCAGCCAGCAGGTCCAGCTGGTTCTGGGCCAGCTGCATATCCGCCCGGTCGATGCCCTCGCTCTCCTTGATCTCGTCCAGGCCCAGGCACAGCAGCACTACCTTGGCGTTCTTGGCCAGCAGCACGGCCTCGTCCTGCAGGGCCTGGTCGGCCTTGCCCTGGCGGTCAAAGCCCTGGGCGTAGCCCACGCTGTTGAGGCCGCTTTCTGCCAG
The DNA here is from genome assembly GCA_902463905.1 of uncultured Faecalibacterium sp. Taxonomy (GTDB): domain Bacteria; phylum Bacillota; class Clostridia; order Oscillospirales; family Ruminococcaceae; genus Faecalibacterium. The sequence continues at coordinate 6,294 of CABQHF010000030.1, forward strand.
GCAGTCCAGGAAGGAATCCACCTGGATGGAGTTGACGGCACTGGAACCGGCACCCTGATACCGGGGGGTCTTGGCAAAGTCGCCGATAACCGCCACCGTCTCCCCCTTGGCCAGGGGCAGCAGGCTGTCCTGGTTCTTCAGCAGCACGATGCTCTGGGCAGCGGCCTGCCGGGCCAGGGCGTGGTGGGCGGCGGCGTCGAACTTGCTGGGGGCAGCGTCCACTGCTGCCTTGGTGGTGAACACCAGTTCCAGCAGCTCCTCCAGCCGGGCGTCCACATCGGCCTCGGTGATCTTGCCGGTCTCCACAGCCTTTACCAGCTCCCGGATGGAATCGTCGCCCGGGCAGGGCATTTCCAGGGTGGAGCCGTTCTTGACCCCCAGGGCGTGGTCGTTGGAGCCGCCCCAATCGGTGACCACAGCCCCCTCAAAGCCCCAGTCCTTCCGCAGGATATCCTGCAGCAGGTGGGCGTTCTCGTTGGCGTAGGTGCCGTTGACCAGGTTGTAGGCCGACATGATGGTCTTGGGCTTAGCCTCTTTGACCACCATCTCAAAGCCCGTCAGGTAGATCTCCCGGAAGGTGCGCTCGTCCAGGATGGAATCCGAGGCCATGCGCCGCAGCTCCTGGCTGTTGGCCGCAAAGTGCTTGGGGCAGGCGGCAATGCCGTTTTCCTGGATGCCCCGGACGTAGGCAGCGGCCATTTTGCCGGCCAGATAGGGGTCCTCAGAGAAATACTCAAAGTTCCGGCCGCACAGGGGGCTGCGCTTGATGTTCAGGCCGGGGCCCAGCAGCACCGATACCCCCTGGGCAGCAGCTTCTTCGCCCATGGCCCGGCCCACAGCCTGGCCCAGGGCAGGGTCCCAGCTGTTGGCCACGGTGGCCGAGGTGGGGAAGCAGGTGGCCGGCACACTGGGGTTCAGGCCCAGATGGTCGGCAGCACCGGCCTGCTTGCGGACGCCGTTGGGGCCGTCGGACAGGGTAATGGCAGGGATGCCCTTGCCCGGCAGAGCCCGGGTAGTAAACACCGTCTCGCCCGAGAGCAGCGCACATTTTTGTTCCAGGTTCAAACTGCTGATGATATCTGCATAGTTCATGGCATATTCCTCTTTGCTTTCTCAGGCTCCAAAAGGCCCGCTGTTTTTACGCAGCGGGCCTTTTGGTATCGGTTCAATTCCGGTGCTGCGTCATTTCAGAGTGCAGTGCCTGGTAGGATCAGGCGTTGACTTCCTCTTCCTTGCGCTTGGCATAACCCTTTTTGACCACCAGGACTTCCAGGGCCACCAGAGCAACCACCAGAGCAACGTCCACACCGATCATGACCTTTTCCCAACCGGGCATACCGGGGTTCAGGTTCTCGGGGTAGTAGGCACGGGAGTTTGCCACGGTGTACAGGATGTTCTTGCAGGCCTGCCGTGCGGACACCAGAGCGGTAGCACTGGTGGTGTCGGTCAGGTGGTTGGTCTCGGTGTCGTAGTTCACCAGGCAGAAGTCGCCGCCGTTGCGGATCAGGCGGTCAGAATCCTGGTAACCGTAGACGCCGTAGTAGTCGGTCAGCACCATGCCCACAAAGCCCCACTCACCACGGAGGACCTTGTTCAGCAGAGCGTCGCAGTTGCCTGCGTAGGTATTGCCGATGTAGTTGAAGGAGGACATGACGGCGTGGCAGTCAGCTGCCTTGACGCACTCCTCAAAGGGCTTCAGGTAGATCTCACGGATGGCCTGCTCGCTGGACCAGGTGCAGAGCATACCGCAGCGGTTGGTCTCCTGATCGTTCAGAGCAAAGTGCTTCATGAAGGCGTAGACGCCCTGCTCCTGAGAGCCCATGATAGCGTTGGAGGCCATTGCGCCGGACAGCACGCCGTCCTCAGAGTAGTACTCGAAGTTACGGCCTGCAAAGGCGGAGCGGTGGATGTTCATAGCCGGTGCGTACCAGCCGGAAACGCCCATATCGTCAGCCATCTTGCCGATGGAGGTACCAAAGTCGTGGGCCAGATCCGTGTTCCAGGTAGCTGCGATCATCACAGCAGAGGGGAAGCCGATGGAGCCCTGCTGGGTGAAGTTGTTGTTGATGGAGGCGGGGCCGTCGCAGTCGATGGCCTGCACCTTGCCGATGGAATCCACAGCCGCAGACTGGTAGCCGCCCAGAGCAATGAGCTTGTCCATGTCAGCAACGGTGAGCTGATCCAGGAAGGTATCCCACTGGGCGTCGTTGTAGTCCACGCCCACCATGTCCTTCAGCTTCAGGCCGTTCTTGGCACCGGTAGTGGGGGCCACATCGTCGGCGTTGTTGAAGTCCTCGGGGTTCCAGTTGGAGTTGTTGTAGAAGGTTGCCTTAGCCTCTGCAGGCAGCTCGAAGTCGGCAGGAGCGGCAGTAGCCTCAGCGTAGTTGGCAAAGCCATCGGCACGGGACAGGTAGGTCACATTGCCCTCGGCAAAGTCGAACTTGTTGTCGGCCACCTCCACATCGCTCTCACGCTTGTTGGAAGCGTCGTAGACGATGTCGGAAGCCACATTGTAGACCTTGGAATCCAGAACGGTGTGGGAGTCGGCGTTGATGCTGATGACGTAATCGCCCTTTTCCAGCACATAGCAGCCCTTGCCGTAGGTATCGTAGGAGGCCATATCCTCGGCCTGGAAAGTCACGGTGACGTCCTCGGATGCGCCGGGAGCCAGCTCAGAGGTCTTGGCAAAGCCGATGAGGTTTGCAGTGGCCTTTTCGATGCCGCCGTTGGTGTAGGGAGGATTGTAGTAGACCTCCACCACTTCCTTGCCGGAAGCAGAGCCGGTGTTGGTGACGGTGACATCCACGGTGATGGTGCCGTCAGCCTCGGTAACGCTGTTGAGGGTCTGGGTGAAGGTGGTGTAGCTCAGGCCGCGGCCGAAGGGATACACCACAGTCTTGTCGTAGTCGATGAGGCCTTCTGCGGCGGCAGTCTCGTAGAACTTGTAGCCCACGTAGATGCCCTCAACATAGTTGACAAAGGCGGGAACGACCTCTGTACCAAAGGAATCGGCCTTGAACTCATCCATGTTGGTGTAGTTGAAGTTGCCAAAGTTGTTGGCAGTGGGGGTCTGGGTCAGGTCGTACACAAAGGTATCAATGGTACGGCCGGAGGGGTTCACATCGCCGCAGAGGATGGAGCCCAGAGCATTGAAGCCGCTCTGGCCGGTGCCGGCGCACCAGACAACGCTCTTGATCTGGCTGTAGTCCTTGACCCAGCCCAGCTCCATGGCGTTGGCACCGTTGTAGACCACAACGACCTTGTCAAAGTTCTTGCAGACCAGGTCGATCATGTCCTTCTCGGTCTTGGACAGCTGCAGGTAGTGGTCGCCGGGCTCAAAGTCGTTGTAGCTGTGGCCAGCGTCGTAGGTGACCTGGGACACATCAGTGGGCAGGTCGGCGCCCTCGCCGCCCACACGGGTGATGACCACCATGGCGGTATCAGAGAAGGCCTTGGCGTTGTTCATCATCTCGTCGGTGTACTGTGCAGCCTCCGGCTCCGGCAGGGTCCAGTCCTGAGAGAACATCCCCACCACCGGGCGGTCAGCACGGTAGGAGGTGTAGAAGTCGGAGAGCTCGGTATTCAGCTCAAAGCCGGCGTTCTTCAGGCCCTCCAGCAGGGTGACGGTGGGGTAAGCGTCGGACAGAGCACCGGAACCGGTGCCGCCGTAGCAGGGGTTGGTGGAAGCCCAGCCAAAAACGTTCAGCTTGCTGTTCTTGGCCATGGGCAGGGTGCCGTCGTTATCCAGCAGGACGATGCCCTCATCGGCAATGTCCTCGCACAGCTGGGTAGCGGTGGCCACGTTCTCCTCGCTGACCTTACCGCCGCCGGTGGCCAGGGTCGCCATGGTGTACATGGGGCCGGTAAGGATCAGGTTTGCGGTAATGGCCAGTGCCAGCACCAGGCCCAGGCCTGCCTGCCAGCGGATCATATACTTTTTGGCCTTGCTCTGCTTGCGGCAAGCGATCATGACTGCGATCAGCAGAACTGCCACGACACCAAAGCCGATCAACTGCGATTTGATCGAGTTGAGAACCTTGATGACGTCATCCATATTGATGGACAACATAATTTTCTCCTCCTTAGTTCCTTCGTTTGGGTGGTACATGGGCAGAGGGAACGCCCCTGCTAGCTTGATTTTATGATATCAGAAGCGCAACGAAAATTTTCAATTTCTTCATAAATTGTCGTTTCTGATGCACGATTTGCAAAAGTTTCAAAATGGTTTCAATTTTTATTGTGCTAATCACCAAATCAAAATCCCCTCCATTTGTGCATCCTGACAAAAGAAAAACCGCTGCACACAGGCAGCGGTCGGAAATTTCTGTTATTCTGTTTTGGAAGTCGGCAGCGGCAGCAGCACCCGCAGGGTGAACCACTGATTTTCCCAATGGAGGGTCATGGTGCCGCCATGCTGCTGGGCCACGGTGCGCAGGCTTTTCAGGTCATAGCCGCCATGGGCGCTGCGGGTAGGCAGGCCGTCCGGCCCCAGCTCCACAGGCTGGGCACAGAAATTCTCCACCCGGAGCATCAGGAAACCGTTCTGCACATAGACTGCCGTGCGGATGAGCCGCTTTTCAGGATCCGGCTCGGCAGCGCAGCTCTCAATGGCGTTGTCCAGCGCTGTGCCCACAAGGGTGCAGATCTCCCGCGTGGTCAGGAAACCCAGGGCCCTGCCATCGGCCACGCTGGTCATTCGGATGTTCCTCTCCTGACATTCCATGCTCTTGGCAGTCAGCAGAGTATCCAGCACCGGGTTGCCCGTCTTGTTCTCGGCCTCGTACTGCAGGATGCCGGACTCCATCCGATCCAGGGCCGCGTCCTGCTTGGCATGGTCGCGCTCGGCACGGATCTCGGCGATCTGCACCTTCAATTCGTGGTACCGCCGGTTGATGAGCTTGATTCCTTCCTTGCTCCGCTTGTACTGCTCGTACTGGCGGTGCAGGACGCTGTCCATGGCGGCCAGTTCCTTGTGGAGCGCGGCCTCCCGCAGCTGGTCGTGCTGGACGGTCAGAATCAGTACGCCGCAGAAATCCACCAGCGTGCGGATACAAAACACATTCATGGTAGGCAAACCGTCTCCCAGAAACAGCAGATTGCTGACCGCAAACACGGTGCCTGCCATCACAAGGGCCATCATCACAGCCCGGTCATCGATCTTCAACGGGCCGGTCTGGCCGGGGCGGCGGTGCTCAAGCCAGTATACCACGCCGTATATCACACCGTAAACCACTACCAGCAGCATCAGCGCCAGCGGGTCGGCCCCGCTGCGCCACGGGAACAGCCAGCAATGGAGCTGCCATTCCACGCTGGCCGCAAACTCGGCCAAGATGAAGGACCATGACGTGTTATAAAGAGCCTCCGTCCAGTTGATCTCCCGCGTGAGCCAGAGATATCCATACAGCATGGCCACTGCCGTCAGCATACAGGGAATCCACCAAACCAGCGGTGCCGGGCCTGTCCTATATAAAAATGCACTCAGCGCTGCGCCCCATAGCACAGTGAACCCCGCCGTTGCACGGCTGCTGAACCGCCGCGGCAGCGGCATGGCATAGAGCAGCACCGCAAGCACCTCTGCCAGCGCCGTGTACAGGCGGGGGATATTCGGTAATATCGTCATCATGCACCTTCTCCGCCAATGTAATCGGTCAGCGCCGTCAGAAATGCTTTGCGCTTGGGGCGGCTGACCTGAAGCTCATAGGGGCCGACCTCTACGGTGTTCTGCTGTACGGCCTTTACCTGTGCCAGATTGACCAGATAGCCGCTGTTGCAGCGTGCAAAGGGCTGGCCGGACAGTTTCTCCTCCAGCGTTTTCAGTGCCCCCGACGCGGTGAACTCTCCTTCCTCGGTATAAAAACGAACCCTGTGGCCCTCACTCTCAATATAGTAGATGCTGGCCGTATCCAACCGCCGCAGGCCGCCTTCCACAGGCACCACCAGATAGTGCCGGGTGCGGCGGCGCAGCTGCGCTTCGACCTTTTTCAGCAGCTGAGAAAAAGCAAAATAGGGCACCGGCTTCAGTACATAGTCCAGCGCCCGCACTGCATAACCCTTGATGGCATACTGGGCCATATTGGTGATGAAGATGATATTCACCTCATGATCCAGCGCCCGGATGTGCTGCGCTGTTTCCATCCCGTCCAGATGCTTCATCTCCACATCCAGCAGGATCATGTCATAGACCGGGCGGTAGTCATCCAGGATCTCGATGCCGTCCCGGAACGGCGTCACCTCGAACTCCGTCCCATACTGGCGGGTGTACCGCTTCAAGTAGTCCGCCAGCTGCTCCTGTACGGTTTCCTCATCTTCCACAATGGCCACGCGGATCATATGCCGCACCTCCCTGCTTTTCTGTCTTCCGTTTTTCCGAATTTTCCGTAAAGCTATTTGATTGTATTATACAGAATCGGGTTTTATTTTTCAACACTCGGCCTGCTGTGCGCCCATACAGAGTAACTCATGCAACAACATAACGTTTCTGCATTTTGCGTTTGCGTTTGCGTTAAAGCCTTATCTTACGCCTATATTTATACTCATCTGGAACAAGAAGATTCGCTCCATGTCGCCGATAAATTGAACGAGTATCTTTCCGGCAAATCGGAAAACTCCGCAAAAAGTAGTCAAGCTCGCCATTTGACGCAAAAAAGCCACACAGCACGCTTTTTAACGCTTCTGTGTGGCTTTCCTGGTGCACCTCGCGCACTCATATCCGAACTTTTCTCCGCTTTTACGGCTTCCCCGAAAGCGACCGTTTCCGTACCTTCCTTATAATTAAAGGTAATGAGAACCTTATCATCGTAGAGATAGATGGCATTGATGAAGGTATCCACCAGTGCCTGCCGCTGCTCCGGCTGGGTCATATCCAGCTTGCGGAAACGAAGCAGCCAGAACCGGACGAACTCCTCTTTCATCTTTGGCTTAGCCAGCCGTTCCTCTGCAATGCGGGCTTGCAGTTCCTTCCTCTGCTCTTCCAGAGCTTCCAGCCGCTCCTTTGTGGAGCTGGTCAGGATGCCCATCTGGATAGCGTTCAGCATATTGGTGATGCCAACTTCCGTTTCTTTCAACTGCTTTTCATAGATGGGCAAATCCGTGCTTTCCTGATTTTGCAATTCCATGACTTTGGCAATGATGGCATTCATGGAAGCGTCATCTTCCACCAGCTTCATGGTTTCGTTGACCACCAGATCTTCCAGCCACTGTTTCCGCACGGCCTTTTTATCGCAGGTCTTTTTCTTCTTGGCAGCAGCACACTTATAGTAGGTATACATTTTCCCGGTGTGGCTGACACCGCTTTCTCCGAACATCAGCGCACCGCACTTGCCGCAGTACAGCTTGGTGGTGAGCAGATAGCTTTCCTCTGCCTTATGACGGGCAGGGGCCTTTTTATTTTTCGCCAGCTTTTCCTGTACCTTGTTGAACAGGTTCGCGTTTGCGAAGCGAAGCGGAGCAATGAAAGCCCCAGTGGGGCTTTTAAGCGACAGAACGGTCTTGCGTA